>NZ_DASUBE010000074.1:0-10897 GCF_035763405.1 Edaphobacter sp. | reverse complement strand
TGAGCCCGGCGAGGACTGGGGCTGGTGCTACGTGGACGAGGTCGAAGTCGATTTCGCCTGACCGCCGATACAGGCTGCGGAAGGGTTTCGTTTTGCGTAAGGGTACGGGTTTATCCGTGCTGTAAATGCTTCATGGATTGTTGGGGCTTTAGAGGGTGCTGAAAAAATCCGTTTTGCTTAAGGGCACGGCTTCAGCCGTGCCGCAAGTACGGCAAGATCAGCGCGGCTTTAGCCGCTGAGGTACGCCTTTCTCTTCGCCAATGACTTTTTCAGCACCCTCTTTAGCCCCTGCGATGCGCTTCCGCGGCCATCAACGAATCTTTCCGCAACCTGGATACCCGTGCTGGGCACTCCCGGTTTGTTATGCTGACGACATCCTTTTGTAAGAGAGCGAGTCAGCATGTCGGAAGAAGCAGTGAAGGTGACAGTCCGCCCGAATGGGTCGTTGCGGGTGGAAGGCCCAATTGTGTTGCAGGATGCCGAGGGCAGAACGTGGGACCTCACGGGCAAGCCCGCCATCTCGTTGTGCCGCTGCGGGGCCAGCGAAAATAAGCCCTTCTGCGACGGTGCGCACAAGCGGATTGAGTTCCAGTCCGCGCCCTCCCCAGTGGTTGCAGGCTGAAGTTCTCAGCCACGCGGTTGGTGGAGGCGGGATGAAGATTCAAGCGCGCGTTGTTTGCGGAATGTTCGTGGCCGGGCTGCTGGCCCTGTCTCAGGCTGCCTGCTATGCGCAGCAGGCGGCCGCCGCTTCGCCGAACGACGTGGCCGGGCTCTATCGCAATACAGTTGAACCAGACGTTCTGGTGGTTGTCTACCGCGAAGGCGGTAAGCTCTACGAAGAAGGCGAGCGTTCGCCGCGCGAAGAGTTGAAGGAGAAGTCGAAGGACCACTACGCCGCGCCGGAGTCGGTCAGCTTCGTCTTCACGCGCAATGCAAACGGCGCAGTGGAGAGCTTGACGCAGGGTGCGGGCGGCGACTGGCCCGGCTCGCTGAACCAGCCGGAGCAATTCGTCCGCATCAACGGCGATACCGCGCACCTGAACCACTTCCGCCTGTACACGCGCTCTGAGGCGATGGTTCCCATGCGCGATGGCGTGAAGCTACATGTAGTCATCCTGCGGCCCAAGGGGTCGGAGGCGAGCGGGGATCCGCTGCCGTTTCTGATGACGCGGACACCCTACGGTGTCGATGGTTACACCTCTGACATCGTGAATGCGATCAAGCCGGAGCTGGCGGAGAGCGGCTACATCTTCGTCTACGAAGATATTCGCGGCAGATATGAGTCAGGTGGGAAGTTCGTGATGAACCGGCCCATCGTCGCGCACAAGACGAAGAATGACATCGACGAGACGACCGACACGCACGACACCATCGACTGGCTGCTGAAGAACGTGCCGAACAACAGCGGCAAGGTCGGCGTGCTGGGAGTCTCCTACCCCGGATTTCTGGCCATGATGGCGGGCATCGATGCACATCCGGCGGTCGGGGCCATCTCGCCGCAGGCTCCGATGACGGACGTGTGGATGGGTGACGACTTCTTCCACAACGGCGCGTTCCGCCAGACCTACGGCTTCGACTACGTGCAGGAGCTGGAGGCCCAGAAGACCGACGTTGCCGTCCAGTCGAAGGAAGACACGTTCGATTTCTTTCTCCAGCATGTGAACTTTGCCGGGGCAGCAAAAGCGGCGGGCATGGAGAACCTGCCTACCGCGAAGATGTTTCTGGAGCAGCCCGCCTATACGAAGTTCTGGCGAGACATGGCAGTCGAGTGGCATCTGACGAAGGTCGAGGTGCCAACGCTCGAAGTCGGTGGATATTGGGACCAGGAAGATATGTGGGGCACGCAGGCCGAGTACGCCGCGCTGGAGCCGCACGACACAACGCATGAGGTCTTCATGGTGCTGGGGCCGTGGAACCACGGCGGCTGGGGCGCGACGACGCGGCACCTGGGCGCGCTGGACTTCGGCCAGCCTGCCGGAGACGAGTACCGCAAGACCATCGAGGCTCCGTTCTTCGAGAAGTACTTGAAGGGCCGCGCCGGGTTTGACCTGAAGAACGTCGCCAGCTTCCGCACTGGCGTCAACCGTTGGGAGCGTTATGATGCCTGGCCGCCGAAGGATGGGTTCCACGCCGCAAAGCTCTACCTGGTTCCCAACGGAAGCCTGAGCACGACCGCGCCGGGAGCGAACGGAGCGGCAGGGAAGACCAGCACGAGCTACGTGGCCGACCCCGCCAACCCGATTCCTTACCGTCACCGCCCGATTCAGGCAACCTACGGCAAAGGCTCGAAGTGGCGGAAGTGGCTTGCCGAAGACCAGCGGTTCGTCAGCGGGCGCAACGATCTCAGAAACTTCGAGACGCCTGTGCTGGACCACGACGTGACGGTAGCGGGCGATGTCATCGCTGACCTGTTCGCCTCGACCACCGGCTCGGACGCTGACTGGGTGGTGAAGTTGATCGATGTCTACCCGGACGACGCTCCTGCGCCGATGGCAGGCTATCAATTAATGGTTGCCGAGGAGATCTTCCGTGGCCGCTATCGCCAGAGCTTCGAGACGCCCGAACCGATTACTCCGGGCAAGGTCGAGGAGTACAAATGGAGTCTGCACGGGGCCGATCACACTTTTCTAAAAGGTCACAGAATCATGGTCGAGGTGCAGTCAAGCTGGTTCCCGCTCTACGACCGCAATCCGCAGACGTTTGTGCCGAACATCATGACCGCCCCGGCCAGCGCGTACAAGGCGCAGACGGTCTCGATCTACGGCTCGGCGCAATATCCCTCGCATCTGGATGTCTCTCTGGCTGACCGGTAGAGTATGTCAATCAAAACCATCAGCAGTCGCGAAGTCTACCGCAACCCCTGGACGCGCGTCCGCGAGGACGTCATCGAGCGGGCGAACGGGCAGCGCGGCATCTACGGCGTCATCGACAAGGACCCGGCCTCGATCATCATTCCTCTGGACAGCACCTCGGAGGGTGAGTTCGTCTATCTGGTCGAGCAGTTCCGTTACACCGTGGGTGGAACCTATCTGGAGTTTCCCCAGGGCGGGTGGGAGCAGGCCGAGGTCGTGCCCGAGGACCTGGCTCGTGGCGAGCTGCGCGAAGAGACCGGCCTGACCGCCGAGCGGATGACCCTCCTCTCAACGCTCCAGATTGCCTACGGAGTGATGAACCAGAAACACTATGTCTTCCTGGCCGAGGGACTGACGATGGGCACGCATGACCGCGACCCCGAGGAGAGCGACCTGGTCGTGCGCAGGGTGCGTGTCCAGGATTTTGAGGCGATGGTGCTTGACGGAACCATCGTCGATAACTGCTCGGTGGCGGCGTGGGGGCTCTACCGTTTGTGGCGCGAACGGCTTTGACAGCGGCCTCAGTCGGTGTTCCGTCCGAACAGGCCTGGAGGACGGTTGTAGCGTAGTCCGTCTCAAATTTACACACAACCGAAACTTTTATCCGGGGAGCGCGTCTTCACTGCCAGTGCGATTGCGGCGGAGTGAACCGCGGTTGCGATAAGAGGAATCGAGATGGCCAGGAAGCTGACGTATCTGGTTGTGACTGCGCTGCTGGTAGTTGCCTTGGGATGCACCTTCGAGCCCAAAGCGTATGCCTATGTCGATCCCGGCTCTGGCCTGCTGATGTTTCAGGGCATCAGCGCTGCGGTCACGGGAACGCTGATCTACTTCCGCCGCAAGCTGAAGGCGCTGTTCATCAAGTCTGCGAAGGAAGAGACTGAAGTGCCTGATACTCACTGATGTCTCCTTGCGAAGATAGTGCATACGCATCGATTCCATGCTGTCTCCCGCTGAAAGAAAGCCGGCCGTGAGAGCGTTGACCCACCCTGTAGCGGCTGCCTTTGCCCTTGCAAATCTCTACCTGCTGATGCTCACCGGGCCGCTGTTCGGCTCCGGTCACGCGCTCATCTACCACCTTGTCGGATCGGCCTCGGGCATCTTTATTCCGGTCATGGTCTATCTGCTGGCGCTTTGGGCCTCGCTCGCGGTCGTGCTGGTGGCCGTCGAGCGCACGGAGCGTCTGCGCCGGGTCGTCTGGGCGGCGGCGATTCTGGTGCTGCCCTGGTCAGTACTGAAGACCTGCGCGGGATTCTTCGAGTTCGACGTACCGCACTGGCTCCGGTTTCTGGTCTGGCTCGCGGCCCTGACTCTGTTTGTGCTCATCGTCGCGCCGCGAGGTCCGTTGCGTCGCGTGTTCGATTCCGCCCTGCCTCTGGTTTTCACTATTCTCGGCGTCTTCGCCCTGTGCAGTGTGGCCATCTTTGCACAACTCCTCTGGTTCGGCTGGCAGTCCAGAGACCTGAATCCGTCGCCGCCGCTGCACCGCGCTGAGGCTGATCCCGGCCCCGCGCGTCATCGCATCATCTGGATCGTTCTGGACGAGCTTTCCTATCAGCAGGTCTACGAGCAGCGTTTTCCCGGCCTTGAACTTCCCGCCTTCGACCGATTGGCGGCCCAATCGACTGTCTTCACGCACGTCGTTCCCGACGGAAAGTTCACTCGGCAGGTGATACCTTCGCTGTTGACCGGTATTCCCGTCGATGGCATCAGCGTCTCCGGGGCGGGGCTTTTGACCAGACTCCACGATCCCGCCATCGGCAAATGGAAGGCATTCGATCCACGTCAGACGGTCTTCAGGGACGCGCTTGACCGCGGCTACTCGACCGGGATTGCCGGGTGGTACAACCCCTACTGCCGCATCCTGCCGCAGGTCCTTGACCACTGCTACTGGACCTACGGCGAAGACACACCAGCCGATCTTTCGCCGGACGGCTCGGCCACCGCGAACTTCACTCTGCCGTTCCACCGGATTGCGCTCACGCTCAGGCATCGCTTCCACAGGGGTCCGGGGCCGCCGACGGAGGAGCAGCTCGACATCCACATGCACTCCGATGACTACCGCAACCTCCTGAACGCGAGCGATGCGTTTCTTCAGGACTCCTCCATCACCTTTCTTCTTCTCCACATGCCGGTACCGCACCCGACCGGGTTTTATAACCGGAGAACCGGACAGGTGGCCTTGAGGCACACGTCGTATATCGACAACCTTGCGCTGGCCGACCAGTATCTCGGCCACGTGGAGTCGCTGCTCACTCGGGACGGCGAGTGGGACCGGGACACGGTGGTGGTGATGGGCGATCATTCATGGCGTACCAGCCTCATCTGGGACCACTCCGCCGGATGGACGCCCGAGGACAACGCTGCCAGTCACGGCGGCCAGTTCGATCCGCGCCCGGCCTACATCGTGAAGCTGCCGAAGCAGCATACGGGCGAGCGCATCGATGGCCGGTATCTTGCCCTCCGCACGCGGGCGATGTTTGACGCCATGTTTGCGGGGCGGTTGGAGACGCCCGCTCAGTTACGGCAATGGGTGCAGCAGCCGTAGCCGGGGAACGGAAGTTCGCCACCCCTCCACCATAGTGGTATCGAAGAATGGCAGGGCGGAACGATAGGCTCTTCGCATGGGCACCCGTTTGCGTGAAGAGATCATGCCTTTGCGGGGCTCAGACTGGAAGATGAAGATCCTGCTCACATATATTCGGTTGGCAAAGCGGTCCGGGTGGCTGCTTGCGCTTGCATTGCTCGTTACCAGCCCAGCCTGGGGATCCATTGGCAGCTTCACCATCTCGGCCACCAACGAGGTCGTTCAGCAGGGCACGCTGGGCAGCTCGGCCATCACAGTCACTCCAATCGACGGATATACGGGCGACATCACGTTCAAGGTCACTGGGGCATCGCCCTCATTTACGAATGGGTGCGTCCTGCTTTCCAACTACTCCAATGTCAGCGGCATCAATCCGACGACCGTCGGCAGCCTGGCCGTGGCTACCAGAAATTTCGACTGTCCTCCTGACTCGATTGGGAACCCTTACGGGGGCTCGACCATCGGCGCGGTGCGGCCAATGAGTTCCGCACCGGGCTCCGCTCCGCTGGGCATCGCCCTGGGCGGCTTTCTCGCGGTGGGTCTGGTGGGCCGTCGTTCGCACAAGCTGCGTCGGTTATCGTGCCTGCTGGTGCTGGTTGCGTTAGCGGGCTTTGCGATGGGATGCAGCACGGCCGCGCCGCTGCTGACTCCCAAGGGCACCTACACCATGACGCTGGTGGGGACCGACGCGCACGCGACGCCGAACATCGCGGCCTCTACGACCTTCACCGTCACCGTTCAATAGATCAGGATCAGAGTGCGTCTCCAATCGAGGCCATTCTCTCTCAATACAATCATTCGTAATTTTTATAATGTACGTCAGTATTATTTGAATCTCTTATACTCCTGTCTAAAGGAGAAAGAGATGATCAATCGCACCAAAGAAGTCTTCGACCGGACCGCCTCCACCTACGACCGTGATCGCTCCTTGCTGATTCCGGGCTGCGACACCTTCTATCGCTGGGCCATCGACCTGATTCCTGCCGGGGCAAAGACGATTCTCGATCTTGGTGCGGGGTCGGGCCTGTTGACTCGGCTCATTCGTAATCGCTTCCCGGACGCGCACATTCATCTCATCGATTTCTCTGCGCCGATGCTTGCTCTTGCGGGGGACCGCATGGGCAACGACCCGCGCGTGACCTATCAACGTGCAGATTATGTGGCCGCGCCGGTTGCCGATGACTACTGTGCCGTGGTCTCGTCGCTCTCGATCCATCATCTGGATGACAAGGACAAGCGTGCTGTCTACAAGAAGATGCATGGCGCGCTCAAACCGAACGGCGTCTTCATCAATGCAGAGCAGGTGGCCGGGCCGACTGCTGAGCTGGATGCGCGATACAAGGCTCTTTGGCTCCGGCAGGTGAGGGAAGCGGGTGCTACCGAGCAGCAGGTTGAGGATTCGCTGTTCCGGCAGCAGGAGGACCGCTGCTCGCCAGTGGCGGAGCAACTTCGCTGGATGCGTGAAGCCGGGTTCGAGGATGCGGACTGCTGGTACAAGGACAACCGCTTTGCTGTCATGGCGGGAACGCGCGCATAGCCGTTTGCGGACATGATCGGGCCACAGTTTGGAATCCTGCGGCTGCGGCCCGCGTCTAAACTGGTGACAACCATGAAGCGCGTTCGCTACACAAAATTTACCGGCGACCTTTCATCGAGCTTCGGGCTCGAAGACCTGATGCAGGCGTTGTCAGACTTCCTGCTCGACTCCGGGTTCAACGATCCATACTCGCAGTTCAGCGAGTTCAATGAGCAGACGCTGGAGAACCTGCGTGAGGCGATTCGTCAGGCGCTCGAATCGGGCGAGATCTTCGATGAGGCGTCGCAGGAGAAGTACGACACGCTCGACGAGCAGCAGATCGAGGAGCTGATCGACAAGATCATCCAGAAGATGCAGGAACAGAACTTTATCAACGCCGAACAGCCCGGGCAGACCGGCCAGGGCACGGCGGGCAACGCCGAGACCGCGCGGTTCGAGGTTACGGACAAGGCGATGGACTTTCTGGGTTACAAGGCCCTGCGCGACCTGCTGGGGCCGCTGGGCAGATCGAACCTGGGGCGGCACGATACTCGGCACGAGGCGGCGGGGGTCGAGATCAACGGCTCGACGAAGCTGTACGAGTTCGGCGATACGCTGAACCTCGACATCACGGCGACACTTTCAAGCGTCTTCGCGCGTGAGGGCATTCGCACGGCGGTCGAGGGTGAGGAGCGGGTGCCGATGAACATCGGCTACTCGGATCTGCATGTTCATCAGTCGGACTATCAATCCTCGTGTGCAACGGTCGTCTTGCTCGACTGCTCGCACTCGATGATTCTCTATGGCGAGGACAGGTTTACTCCGGCCAAGCGCGTGGCAATGGCGCTCTCGCATCTGATCCGCACGCAGTTTCCCGGCGACACGCTGAATCTGGTGCTGTTCCACGATTCGGCTGAGGAGGTTCCGGTCTCGCAGCTCTCTCGCGTGCGTGTCGGGCCGCATTACACCAATACTCGTGAGGGGCTGCGGCTGGCGCAGCGGATTCTGGCGAAGCAGAACAAGGACATGAAGCAGATTGTGATGATTACGGACGGCAAGCCTTCCGCGCTGACGCTGGCGGACGGACGCATCTATAAGAATGCATTTGGGCTCGATCCGCTGGTCATCTCGGAGACGCTGGAGGAGGTCTCGCGGTGCAAACGGTCGGGCATTATGATCAACACCTTCATGCTGGCTCAGGAGTACTCGCTGGTGCAGTTCGTTCAGCAGGTGAGTGCGATGTGCCGGGGCAAGGCTTACTTCACCACTCCGCAGACGCTGGGGAACTATCTGCTGATGGATTTCATGTCTCGGCGGATGAAGACGATCCATTAGCAGGGGTACCCCCCCCCCCCCCTACTTTTTGTGCAAATTCCTTCTAACAAAGGACTTAGGGCGGGGGTATCTCGGCAAGATACTGATTTTACTGGTGCTGATCGCGCAAAATATTCATTCTGCTTGGCTTACTGTGTAAGCCTGGTAAAAAACGCGGCCCGGCTCGCTGACTGGGGCATGTTTTTATTTTAAGGGATGGAGGGGAACTGAACCGCCATTTTGGGCATGAGGGTAAGGTGCTTTGGGTGTATGGGTTGTGGGGTTTTCCACAGAGATGGGGGCTTGACGGGGTTTAGGTGCTGGCCGGGAAGGAATACGGGGGTCTCTCCACTGCGGCGGCAAAAGGGCCGCCTTCGAGCGAGATGACGTGCGTTTAGCGGCGAGCAAAGGGCCGCCTTCGGTCGAGATGACGTGGTGAGGCGGTTTGGTCGTGACCCCACCTTAGCGGCGATAAAGCCGCCGCGAAGATGGGGCACCCGGGTGTTGGTGGCGGGTTGAGGGAAGGCAAACGCAGATCCTCCCGCTTCGCGGAAGGATGACAACTAAAGAGGCGGAAGGATGACAACTCAGGAGTTGGTGCAGGTACGAACAGCAGATTCCTCCGCTACGCTGCGGAATGGAAATGCAAAGGGTGCTGCGGAATGGAAATGCAAAGGGTGCTGCGGAATGGAAATGCAAAGGGTGCTGCGGAATGACAATGCAAAGGGTGCTGCGGAATGACAATGCAAAGGATGCTGCGGAATGACAATGCAAAGGGTGCTGTGGAATGACAATGCCCCCGATGACTTGAAAGTTAGTTGAAGCCGCGGCGGGTTCGGGTGCGGGAGGTGAAGTCTTCCTGTTCGCTTTCGCGCAGTTGTTCGGCGTAGTTGATGGCCTGGTCGTTGCGCTGCTTCTTTTCGGCTGCGGCGAAGATGCGCTCCTCGGCGCGGCTGATGCGCTTGTGGGCGTACATGCCTTCGAGGAGGAACTCGGCCGCGCTGACGGCTGTTTCGGGTGCTGACTTGCCGGTGATCTTGAGTGGGGCGAGTTTTTCGATGAGGCCCTGAATCTGTTGCAGCTCGGAGAGCGAGGCAGCGGCGGGTTGGACGTCGTTGAGCTGGACCGTACCGCCGAGGTTGAACCACTGCTCGATCTGCTGCGTGTTGGTGTCGCTAAAGTACTGGTCGAAGATGGTGGCGACGCTCTGGCGGATGATTTCGCGGATGACGGTGTCGGCTCCGCGCATCTCGCCTTCGTATTCGAGTTCGATTTTGCCGGTGATGCCGGGGAGAGCGGTGTAGATGTCGCCAACTCTTGGGACGACGAGCTGCTCGTTGTGCAGCAGGGCGCGTCGCTCGGCGTTGGAGAGGACGAGTTCGAGCGTGCTGATGGGGAGGCGCTGGGAGACGCCGCTGCGCTTGTCTACTTTTCTATCTTCGCGGGCGTGGAAGGCGATCTGCTCGATGATCTGGCGGATGTAGTGGGGGACTTCGATGTTGGAGGAGTTGCGCGCGGACCATGCCTCCTGCGCGGTGATGGCGATGCCTTCCTCGATGTTCTCGGGGTAGTGCGTGCGGATCTCGGAGCCGATGCGGTCTTTGAGCGGCGTGACGATCTTGCCGCGGGCGGTGTAGTCCTCGGGGTTGGCGGAGAAGACGATGGCTACGTCGAGCGACAGGCGGACGGGGTAGCCCTTAATCTGCACGTCGCCTTCCTGCATGATGTTGAAGAGGGCGACCTGGATTTTTCCGGCGAGGTCGGGCAGCTCGTTGATGGCGAAGATGCCGCGATTGGCGCGGGGGAGCAGGCCGTAGTGCATGGTGAGCTCGCTGCCGAGGTCCTGATTGCTGCGGGCGGCCTTGATGGGGTCGATGTCGCCGACGAGGTCGGCTACGGTGACGTCGGGCGTGGCGAGCTTTTCGACGTAGCGGTCTTCGGGAGTGAGCCAGGCGATGGGGGTGTCATCTCCGAGGCGCGCGATGAGGTCGCGGCTGAACTTGCTGATGGGCGCGTAGGGGTTGTCGCGTGTCTCGGAGCCGGCAACGTAGGGAGTGTGCGGGTCGAGCAGCGTGGTCAGGGCGCGGAGGATGCGCGACTTGGCCTGTCCGCGCAGGCCGAGCAGGATGAAGTTGTGGCGCGAGAGGACGGCGTTGACGAGCTGCGGGATGACGGTGTCTTCGTAGCCGACGATGCCGGGGAAGAGCGGGTCCTTCGACTTTGCGGTGGTGCGCAGCCTGGCGATGAGGTTTTCGCGGAGTTCGTCCTTGACGCTGCGGGCGAGGCGGGCGGGGGTGTATTCGCTTTTGCGGAGTGCGCCGAGAGTGGTGGGCAGTGAGGTCGCCATATCTAAGTATAGATGTTTGGCGGGGGTGTGAGGGTGCGGTGGGTCTGGGTGGCGCACTCGGATTGGCGGAGAAAAGCAGATTCCTTCGCCTTCGGCTACGGAATGGAAATGCAAAGGGGCTGCGGAATGGAGATGCGAATGGGGTGGAGAGTGTTCATTCCCACCCATGCGCGATGAAGCTGCGCATGGATGGGGCACCCGAACATCTGTGGCCGGTGAGGGAAAAGCAGATTCCTTCGCTGCGCTGCGGAATGGAAATGCAAAAGGCGCTACGGGGTGAG
>NZ_DASUBE010000073.1:0-9555 GCF_035763405.1 Edaphobacter sp. | reverse complement strand
CCCCCGCTTTTTGTGCAAAGTCCTTCGAACAAAGGACTTAGGTCCGGACTTCGGTGCCGGCTGTTCGTAAAGTATTGATTACATTGAGCCGTAACACGTAAAGTCCTTCAAGCAAAAGGGTTATGAGGATTTTGCGAGGGTTTGTGCCGCTCCGACGAAAATGCGGCTATTCTTTCCATTCGACTTCGCTCAGGGCGGCTACTACGCTCAGAATGACGGGGTTTCCGGGAAACCGCTCTAGTTAAAGGTTAGCAGATGGGGAGGGGTCATCCCGCCACGGGTAAGACGCTTTTTATGAGGCAGTTGCGTGATTTTAGGGCTTGACATCAAGAGCTGGCAGGGGAAGAGTGATCTGGCGGGGTGAAACCAGGACTGGGAACCAGTCGTAGCAGAGGCCGGAGGCGCACGTGAGCAAGTTCTGGAAGCGAGTGGGCATGAGCGCGATCATCGCAGTGGTGCTCGCCGCGTGCCTGGCGGTAGTGGGGTGGAAGCTGGTGACGCGGCGCATCGCGGAGCGGATGCGGCCTCCGCGACTGGTCTACCAGCCCGTACCGGCGAGCGACTTCGTATTCAACACGCTCGACGGGCAGGCGGAGCACCTGTCTGCACTGCGCGGGCAGGTGCTGTTTGTGAATCTATGGGGCACATGGTGCATTCAATGTGTAGCAGAGATGCCGACGGTGCAGACGCTGTACAACCACTATCGGGACGATCCGCACGTGCGGTTCCTGGTGATCTCGCGCCTGGATTCGCCGGCAACGGTGCGGACGTGGGCAGAGCGTCACAGGCTGGATCTGCCGTTTTATACGATGCGGGATGAGGACATTCCACGGTCGATGCGGCTTAATCAATATCCTGCGACGTTTTTGTATGGGAAGGATGGGCAACTGGTAGCGGTACATGTGGGCGCAGCAGACTGGTCGGCCCCCGAGGTGGTGCGGTTTATCGATGGACTGGAGCGACGTTGATGGGCGCCCGGATTTGACAGCGTTGCGGCAGGAATAGAAAGCAAAATACGGGGGTCTCTCCACTCCGGCGCAAAAGCGCGCCTCCGGTCGAGATGACGTGTCATTTGTGCCGGGGGTAGACAAGCGGATTCCTCCGCTTCGCTGCGGAATGGAAATGCGAAGGGGAATGTGTGCATTCCCACCCATCGCAAAAAGCGCGATGGATGGGGAATCCGGCGAAGATGGGGCCCCGGTCAGGGAGCAAACCGCAGGTCCTTCGACTGCGCCTCTCGCGGTTAAGCTGCGAGAGGCTCCGCTCAGGATGACAAGTTTGCGGATACATCAGTGAGTTGCATCCCGGGTTGAGTTGCGTCCCGGGTTGGGTTGCGTCCCGGGTATAGGTCGATATGGTCTAGTTCCTGTTCCCTAATCCCTAATCCCTGCTTTTAGTGTTCGCTGTACATCTTCATCACGTCCTGACGGAGGGCAAGCTGGCTGGCGGTGCGGCTGTAGAACATGTGGCCGCCGGGGTACTCGTGGACCTGGATGCGGGAGGCGTCGCCCATCTTCGGGATCTGGTTGACGGTGAGGACAGAGCCCATGAAGGGGCAGGAGAGATCGGACCAGCCGTGGGCGATGAGGACGTGGAGCTTGGGGTCGGTGGCTACGGCGACGCGGAGGTCGGTGGAGGAGGCTGAGCTGCTGAAGGCTCCGCCGCGTCCGCGGTCCCATTGCTCGTTGACCACGTCGGAGAGGGCGTTGTAGCGCGCGTCAATCTTCCAGCCTACGGTGCGCGTGACCCAATCGACCATGGCGGTGGTGGTGGGGGCGATGATGCTGAGCAGGATGGGGTCGTTGGTCTCCTGCGTGGGGCTATAGGGGAAGGGGTCGTAGGCGGTGACGTTGGGGTCGTAGCGGCTGCCGAGCTTGCCGGTCTCGCGGAACTCCTCGCGGAGGAATGCCTGGGTTTCGAGGCGGCCGCCGGACTGTTTGACGAAGGTGGGGTCGAGCCCGGTCAGCTCCGTGACTTTCTTGACGATGTCGGGCGTTGCGGTGGGGTCGGAGTTGCCTTTGAGCAGGCCGGTTGCGTAGTCGCCGAGGTCGTAGGCGATGACCGGGGCCATGTTCTCCTCGGTCAGCTTGCCCTGGCGCTCGTAGTTGGCGGCGACGATGGAGGGGAGCGTGGTCATCCAGTAGATGGGCGAGAAGTCAGGCGCGCCGGCGTCGGGCGAGAGCGCGGGCGAGATGAGCACCAGCCCGTTGATGCCGACGCCGATCTGCGACTGGAGATACTGCGTGAGCCGAGGTCCGCGATAGCCGCCGTAGCTTTCGCCGACGATGTACTTCGGCGAAAGGAGGCGGTCGTTTTCGACCAGCCAGTCGTAGACGATGCGCGAGAGGTAGTGGATGTCCTGGTTGGGTCCGTAGAAGAGCTTCTTGGTCTCGTCGGGGGAGACCATGGACTTGCTGAAGCCGGTGCCGATGGGGTCGATGAAGACGAGGTCGGTGAAGTCGAGCCAGGTGCCGGGGTTGTCGTGCAGGGTTGCGGGGTCGGACGGGCTTTGCCCCTCGGCGCCGAAGTTGACGCGCTTGGGTCCGATGGCGCCGAGGTTGAGGTAGACGCTGGCTGCGCCCGGACCGCCGTTGAAGGCGAAGGTGACGGGGCGGTTGGGCTCGTCGACGGTGTAGGCGGTGTAGACGACTTCGCCGGTGGTCTTGCCGTCGGCGTCTTTGACGGGAAGCCAGCCGACGGTGGCGGTGTACTTGATGGTCTTGCCGTTAAGCACGATGCTCTGGGCGACGTGGGCCTCGGGCGGCAGCGAGGGCGGAGTCTTCTCCTTCGCCTCGGGCGCTGCGGGCTTTGTGTCAGTCGCGGCGGGCTTGGCTTCCGGCGCGGCTTTCTGCGCTATGGCTGGAGAAGCGGCGGCGAGTGTTGCGAAGAGGCAGAGAGAGAGGGCAGACTTCGGCAGGGCACGGAACCGGATTGGATGCATGATGGGATTTATATACTTCGAGCCGGGTTGTGCGCCAGTTAGGGGGGTGCGTTCGGCGATATGCGGGAAGGCCCGGGGGCTGAAGAGGGTGATGAAAAAGTGTCTCGCCGGGAAGAAAGCGTACCTCAGCGGCTAAAGCCGCGTTGATTTTGCAGCGTGAGCGGCACGGCTGAAGCCGTGTCCTTAAGCAAAACTTACTTTTTCAGCGTTCTTTGAAACCCCTTGTATCTGCTGGGATTTCCGCGGGGCTAACGCCCTGCGCTCCCACCGAAAAACGCGGATTTTCTTCGGGAATGACAAACAAAAAAAGACGAGTGCAGGAACGAAACGCGGATTCTCTTCGGGAATGACAACAAAGCGGTCGTAGCTTGTAGAATCGTTGCCGAATGGAGAACACACCTATGCGTATGCTTTCCGCTGTACTTGTCTGCTGCCTTTTTGCCGTGCCTGCTTTCGCGAAGACGAAGAGCGAGAAGCTCGTCGTTCCCATCAAGACCAGTGGAGGCCAGGACGCGGGCACAGCCACGTTCAAACAACTGAAGGACGGGAAGCTCTCGATCAAGCTGAATTTGAAGAACCTGCCCTTCGGGCAGCACGCCGTGCATATCCACGAGCACGCGGTCTGCGATGCGCCGGACTTCAAGGGCGCGGGCGGACACTTCAACCCGGCAGGCAAGGCGCATGGCACGATGAATCCGATGGGGCACCACAATGGCGATCTGCCGCAGAATGTGTCGATTGACGAGAACCATGTAGGCGAGGCGAGCTTCAAGGTGAACGACTTATCGCTGGACCCCTCATCCCCGGACAGCATTCTGGCCAATGGCGGGACGGCGATCGTCATCCACGAACACGCGGACGACATGAAGACTGACCCTACGGGGAATGCGGGCAATCGGATTGCCTGCGGGGTGATTGTGGCGCCGAAGCCGTAACGGGCTGCGTGAAGAAGGCAGAGGTTGAGGTCGATGGGGAGGAATACGGGGCTCTCTCCACTGCGGCGGCAAAGAGCGCCGGCTCCGGTTGAGATGATGTGTGGTTAGGCAGCGAAAAGCGCTGGTTGTGTGAGTCGGTGAACCGTCGCCCGCGGCTTTGCGTATAGGGAGCCATGGGCGTTCTCCACATGGCGATACCAGCTTCACCGGGGCTTGGCAGGCTGCCCCGGCACAAGGTGCTCCGGGAGCCGCGTCTGGTAGCGCGGTCGGGCCAGGACCCGGCACCGCAACCGGTCAGCAGCGTTCCGGCGGCACGCGATACACTGCTCAGACCGCCGTACCCATCCAGAGACGTGTCCGAGGCCAAGTTGGAGCGAACGCCGGAACAGGTAGCCGAACAGGAAGCTCTCGCCAGACTGGTGCGCCAGTGTCTGGCCGGGGACGGCGTCGCCTGGCAGCAGCTTGTGGTCTCGCAGCACCGGCGGATCTATGCGATCTGTTACCGCTTCACCGGATCGGGGACGGACGCGGAAGACCTGACGCAGGACGTCTTCCTGAAGCTGTACAAGAACCTCGCCAGCTTTGACATGCAGAAAGGCAGCTTTCAGACGTGGATTACAACGCTGGCGCGCAATCTGCTGGTCGATCATTTTCGCCGGACGCGGGTGGACCGGTTCAGCGACTCGCTGGACGCGCCGATGGACAGCTCCGGCGACGGCCCCACGATGGCTGACCGGCTGGCTGACCCGGGCAAGTCGCAGGAGAGCCACATTGCGGGGCTCGAAACCCGGGCGCGGGTGCAGAGCGCGTTGAAACAGCTCTCGCCGGAGTTGAGGGAAGCTGTTATTCTCCGAGACCTTGAGGACATGGATTATAAAGAAATCGCGCAGGTGCTTCGCATACCCGAGGGCACGGTGAAAAGCCGTATCAGCCGCGGGCGCGGGGAACTTGCGAAGCTGTTGGAACGTATAGAGAAACAGGTGATTTGAACGGTGGAAAGACAGGTGATGTAAGTGGCAGACTTCAACCAATTCGGTAACGCAAAGCCCCCGCAGCCGGGCAACCTCGGCGACTGCGCGCGGTGTGAGGCGATGCTCGCCGATGCGCTCGACGGCACGCTGACGGCGGCCGACCAGGCTGCCTTTGACCTTCACATGGTCGCCTGCCCAGGTTGCGCCGCCATGCTGGCCGACGCGCGGCGCGGATTGGCGTGGATGGAGATGCTGAAGGAAGTCCAGCCTGAGCCTCCGGCGGCGATGCTGGAGCGGATCTTTGCCCAGACTTCGAGGGCTCAGACTTCCGGGGCTGCGACTTCGATGGCTATGGCCACCAGCAAAGTGGCTCAGGTCAGTACCGCGAGCGACCGTCATCGCTCCGCAAATACGCTGCTGGGGAGCCCGGCGGAGCCTGTCGACGAGCCTGCGTTCCAGCCTGCGGCATTCAGCGGGAATGTTCTTCCCTTCCGCGTGCGGTTCGCGCATGGGCTGCGCTCGTTCGGCCAGACCATGCTGCAGCCCCGGCTGGCGATGACGGCGGCTATGGCCTTCTTCTCGATTGCCCTGACCATGAACCTGACCGGCATTCGGCTGACGAGCCTGCGCGCCAGCGACTTCAGGCCGTCGAGCATTCTGCGCGCCTGCTACAACACGAAGGCGCGCGTGGTCCGCTACTCGGACAACCTGCGCGTGGTGTACGAGCTGGAGTCGCGCGTGCGTGACCTGCAGCGAACCGACAACGATTTCCCCCCACAGAACGCCCCTGCTACGGCCACTCCGCAGCAGGTACCCTCCGGCAACCAGCAAACGCCTGAGGAGCAGAAACAGAATCAGAACCAAGACCAGAAGCAACCCCGCCCTAAACCCGGTTCGGGCTCGAGCCGGCGCGAGACGCCGGGCGGGAACCTGCCCCTGGTCCGCTCCACGCACCATCGCGGAGCACTCTTTGCTACGATGCAGTCTTTTGAATTTTTACCCGGTGTCTTTGAGGATGAAGGGGGATTGGCATGAACTGCGCTAACCATCCTGACCGCGAACGTGTTGCGTTTTGCCAGAACTGCGGCAAGGCCATCTGCCAGGAGTGCACGCGCTCCGTCGGCTCGTCTGTCTTCTGCGAACCCTGCCTGGTCGCACGTCTGGCTGGAACAAACCCAGCTGCGGGCGGAAGCTATCCGGGCGCGACCGAGGGCGCTGCTCCTCCTCCGCCGCCGCCGATGTCTGGCGAGCCGAACCCCGGGCTGGCCGGGCTGCTGGGCATCATCCCCGGCGTTGGCGCCATGTACAACGGCCAGTACGCCAAGGGTATTGTGCACCTGGTGGTCTTCGCCATTCTGGTGAGCCTCTCGAATGAGAACGGGTTGTTTGGCCTGTTCATCGCGGGCTGGGTCATCTACCAGATCATCGAGGCGGTCCACACGGCGCGGGCGCGACGCGATGGGACTCCGCTGCCGAATCCGTTCGGTCTGAACGATCTTGGTGAGAAGCTGGGCTTCGGCAAATCGTGGCCTGCGAGTGTTCCGGGACAACCTGGTGCGCCGCCACCCTCCGCCTCGACTCCTCCGCCGGCCTCGGGTTACTCGCCCTACACGGCCCCTCCGGCGTCGAACTTCAGCCAGCAGTGGAATTGGGAGAACTATGCTCCTCCCGCACAGCCTGCTGCGCCCTATGCAGCGCCACCGTTCAGTCCGGTGGACCCGAACGCGGCTTTTGCCCATAATCGCTTCCCCACCGGGGCGGTGTGGTTGATTGTGCTGGGCGCGCTGTTCCTGATGGGCAATTCGCATCTGTTCTACGGCTTTCCGATGCACTGGATCATTCCGTTCCTGCTCATCGGCTTCGGCGTGTGGCTGTTTGTCCAGCGCATGACGGCGTCCGGCGCGACGCTGGCCGACGACGGCACCGCGATGTATCGGGTTCGCGTATATCACGCGATGAGCGGGGCGGTCTGGATTGTGCTGATCGGCGTGATGTTTCTGCTGGACAGCTTCCATATCCTCTCCTGGGGACGGAGCTGGCCGTTATTCATCATCATGGCAGGCGTGATGACGATGCTGCGCAGAGCAGCCTTCAGCGGCGGAGCATACCCGGCCTACATCCATCCTCAGCCACCGCCCCCGGATGCCACGGCGCAGCCTGCCCCCCCGGCCGATTCCACGGAGACCTCCACGCACGACCAGGAAGGGAGATAGGCCATGGCGAGCTATCCCCCACCCCCGCCTCCGCCGCCCCCCGGCCCTCCGTATGGCAACGACTGGCGCTATCAGCGCCGGGTCGTCCGCGAACAGGCCCGGATGCAGCGCGATGCCTTTCGCGCCCAGCGTGCGGCCTACCGCTACCAGGTGCGCGGCCTGCGGCGCACCTCCATCGTCGGCCCGCTGGTGCTGATTGCCATCGGCGTGGTCTTTCTGCTGGTCCAGACGGGACATATATCGGGCCGCGAATTCTGGATGTGGTACGGGCACTGGTGGCCGATGCTGCTGCTCGGCACCGGGATCATCATGCTGGGAGAGTGGGCCTTCGACCAGTACTTTCTCTCAGACCCCAATCAGCCGCGCTATCGCCGCAGATTGGGCGGAGGTGTCTTCTTTCTGCTGCTGATACTCGCCTTCACGGGTTTTGTATTCAGCGGATTTCATAGCGGTCCGCGTGCCTTTTCCTTCTTTCACCGCAACTTCGGCATCAGCCAGGACAACCTCGACCAGTTTTTCGGCGACAAGCACGAGAGCGACCAGACACTGGCCCAGGCCTTTCCGGCTGGCAGCAAGCTGGTAGTCAACAACCCGCGCGGTGATGTGACAATTTCCGGGACCAGCGACGACAACCAGATCCACATCGCCGTCCACAAGGCCGTGTACACGCGCACGGACTCGGAGGCCAACACCAAGGCCCAGCAACTGAGTCCAATGATTGAGAGCAACGGCGGCACGCTCTCGGTGACGATGCCTTCGCTGGAGGGCGCGCACGCCGACCTCACCATTACCGTTCCCATCGCCGCGCCGACCAATGTCATGGTCAATCATGGGGACGTTCATGTCAGTTCGATTCGCGGCGACGTCACCGTCACGGCCAACCACGGCGACATCGACCTGAGCGCCATTACCGGCACGGTGAACGGCCACATCAATAACAGCGATTCCTCGTTCTCGGCCCACAGCATCACCGGGCCGGTCACGATTGAAGGCCACGCGGGCGAGCTGACCGCCTCAGACATCAGCGGCCCGGTCAGCTTCAAGGGAGACGTGTACGGCTCGATCCACTTCGACCACATCCGCGGGCCGATCAAGTTCCACACCAGCCGCACCGACTTCCAGCTTGCGCGACTGGACGGCGAATCGGAGATCGGCAGCGACGACATGACGGCCAGCCAGGCTCTGGGCCCGGTGACGCTGAACACGCGCAACCGCAACATTACGCTGGACCGCATTGCGGGCGATGTCTCGGTGACGAACAGCAACGGCTCAGTGGACCTGACGAATGCGCCGCCGCTGGGCAACGTCACTGTTGAAAACCGCAACGGCTCGATCACGGTCACGGTGCCGGAACACTCCTCATTTACCGTGCAGGCACAGACGACCAATGGCGACCTGGACAATGACTTTTCCTTCGAGTCCTCCGGCACCGACACGCATAAGAGCTTTACCGGCACGGTGGGCAAAGGTGGTCCGGTGATGCGGCTGACGACGACGCAGGGCGATCTGGACCTGAAGAAGGCGTCGGTGCTGCCACTGCCCCCGGTCCCACCGCCACCGCCTCCGCTCTCGATTCGCAGCGGTGACGGCGCGCGCGTCATCATCGGCAACGGCGGTACGATTACGTCAAGCGGCGATGGCAGCCAAGTGATCATCAGCAAGGACGGAGCGCGCGTGAGCACCAGCGCCGACGGTACCGCCATCTACGTGGCTAAAGACGGCACGACGTTCACCTCCACGCCCGACGGCACGAAGGTGCTGGTCGCCAAGGACGGCACGCGCATCACCACGACTCCCGACGGCACCAAGGTCGGCATCGGCCCAAACCGAAAGCCGCTCACCGACGACGAAATTCAGGCCCGCCTCAAACAGGCCGAAGACACCATGCACAAGGCCGCCGCGGAGCAGGACCAAAACAAAAGCCGCTCCACAAAATAAAGCCCGGGCCGGGACCTCATTCCATTCAAGGTTCCTGTCGAGGGTTTATGCCTGTACTTTCCGCGTCATTGATGCGAGCCTGATGCAAAGCAGCGCAGACCGCGTTGCACTTTGCAATCGAGGACGCGAGAGGGTCCACGAGTGACGGAAACAGCCCCCGGCAAGGCCCTTGAATTTCGTGCGTGGCAGCATGTTGCGATCTTCCTCGCCGCTTGCGTTATCGTCATTTCGCGGCGTCCCGACTCGGTGTTTCATGCCCAGTTCTATGGGGAGGACGGCGCCATCTGGTTTGCCCAGGCATACAACTGGGGACCTTGGAGGCCCTTCTACTGGAGTTACAACGGATACCTGCATTTGCTGCCGCGGGTTGCCGCAGCAGCAGCGTTGCTTGTGCCTCTCCAACATGCACCTCTGATTGAAAATCTGGTTGCCATTAGTTTCGAGGCACTCCCTGTCAATCTGCTTCTATCAAGCCGGTCTTCCGCGTGGGGGACACTTCGGTTTCGCATTGCTCTGGCGGCGATCTATCTTGTTCTTCCCAACACGGGAGAGATGAT
>NZ_DASUBE010000072.1:0-10235 GCF_035763405.1 Edaphobacter sp. | reverse complement strand
CGGCGCGCAGGCAGGCGAGAAGCGCATCGGCGAAGTGGTCACGGCAGGAGGCTTCAAGAACTTCCATCGCGCCACGCAGACGCCGTTCAACCTGGTGTACGAAGCGCGAGCATAACGGGCGCAGGATACACGGCCGCTGCTCGTCTTCGGACGCCGGCGGCCTTTCTTCTTGCGCTTCTTGTTGACGGTGTGAGTTGCCGTTTCGTATGGTGGCTAGAGCAGCTTTTCTATCGCGAGCGCGACGACCGCATCCGTCATTTCAGGTAGGTTCTCCGCAATCAGCGCCGAAGACGCGACACATACCAGCCTGGGCCGAATGCCCATGTCAACTTAAGTTTGAAGCAAGGAGTTAATTGAATGCGGCTATATCAAATGGCGGACGCGGTGCGGTATGAGCTGATGAATACCGACGACCTGCGCGAGACGTTCCTGCTCGAAGGCATGTTCGAGCCTGGCAAGATCGAGTTTGCCTACGTAGACCTCGACCGCACCGTCATCGGCGCAGCGGTGCCTGTCATGGAAACGCTCTCGCTCGAAACCGAGCCGGAGCTGCGCGCGGAGTATTTTCTGGAGCGCCGCGAGCTTGGGGTGTTGAACGTCGGCGGCGCGGGCTCGGTCGTCGTCGATGGCACCGAGTACGCGCTGGGCAAGCTCGACTGCCTCTACGTCGGGCGCGGCAGCCGCTCGGTCACGTTTGCGAGCAAAGACAGCAGGAACCCGGCGAGCTTTTATCTGCTCAGCTACCCCGCGCACAAAGAGTATCCAACGGCGATGGTGAAGTTTGCCGACATGAAAGGACTCGAACTCGGCAGCGTCGAGACCTGCAACAAGCGCACCATCTATAAGGCCATCTACAAAGAAGGCATCCGGAGCTGTCAGCTTGTCATGGGTTTCACCCTGCTTGCCAATGGCAGCAACTGGAACACCATGCCCGCGCACACGCACATGCGCCGTAGTGAAGTCTACTTCTACTTCGACGTGGACCCGGCGCACCGAGTCTTTCACCTGATGGGACCGCCGGATGCGACGAGTCATCTTGTCGTTGCGGACAAGGAAGTCGTCGTCTCGCCCGGCTGGTCGATTCACGCAGGCGTGGGCACGAAGAACTACGGCTTCTGCTGGGGCATGGGTGGAGAAAATCAGGCGTATGACGACATGGATGGCGTGGCCATCGCGGAGCTGCGATAGATGAGCGAGACAGCAGGTTTGAAGCTAAGGAAAAAAGAAGACTGCACGTGGGACCTGGTCAGCCTGGGCGAAGTCATGCTGCGTCTCGATCCCGGTGACGTGCGCGTCGCCACGGCGCGGCAGTTCACCGCGTGGGAAGGCGGCGGTGAGTACAACGTCGCGCGCGGACTGCGCCGCTGCTTCGGCATGAAGACGGCCATCGTCACTGCGCTGGCCGACAACCCGGTCGGCCGCCTGCTTGAAGACCTGATGCTGCAAGGCGGCGTCGATCTCTCGCACCTCATCTGGACCAAATACGACGGCGTAGGCCGCACCGTGCGCAACGGGCTCAACTTCACCGAGCGCGGCTTCGGCGTGCGCGCGGCGCTGGGTTGTTCCGACCGCGGCCACACGGCAGTCAGCCAGTTGAAGCCCGGACAGATTAACTGGGACGAGATCTTCGGCAGGCAAGGCTCGCGCTGGCTGCACACCGGCGGCATCTTCTGCGCGCTCAGCGAGACCACGCCCGAGGTTGCGAAAGAAGCGATGGTCGCCGCGCGCAAGCACGGCGTCATCATCAGCTACGACCTCAACTACCGCGACTCGCTCTGGAAGTCCATCGGCGGCAAGGCGCGCGCGACCGAGGTCAACCGCGAGCTGGCGAAGTATGTCGATGTCATGATCGGCAACGAAGAGGACTTCACTGCGGCGCTCGGCTTCGAGATCGAAGGCGTCGGCGACGAACTCGGCGCGCTCGAATCCGCAAACTTCCGTCGCATGATCGAAAAGGCCGTGGCAACGTATCCAAACTTCAAGGCAGTCGCCACCACGCTGCGCCACGCGAAGACGGCCAGCGTCAACGACTGGGGCGCGGTCTGCTACTACGAGGGCAAGTTCCACGAGGCGCGGCCCATGCCCGACCTCGAAATCTTCGACCGCGTCGGCGGCGGCGACTCGTTCGCCTCGGGCCTCATCTACGGCTTCCTGAACGACAAGGGCGCGGACTGGGCCGTCAACTGCGGCTGCGCGCACGGCGCACTCGCCATGACCACTCCCGGCGACACCACCATGGCCACCTTCGACGAAGTGCAGCGCATCATGAAGGGCGGCGGGGCCCGCGTGCAGCGATAGAAAAAAATAAGCAGAACACAGGAGATTGAGATGCAGAAGATTGCCGTGCTGAAGGCGTTGCGGGAGATCGGTCTGGTGCCGGTGCTGCGGGCTGAGTCTGTAGACAAGGCGCTCGCGCTGGCTGAGGCGATTGCGGCAGGCGGCGTGACCGTGCTCGAAGTGACGATGACCGTGCCCGGCGCAATTCAGGTGATGCGCACGCTCGCCGAAAAACGCCCCGACATTCTCATCGGCGCAGGCACCGTGCTCGACGCCGAGACGGCGCGCATGTGCATTCTCGAAGGCGCGCGGTTTGTCGTCAGCCCCGCGCTCAATCTCGGCACCATCGAGATGTGCCATCGTTACTCCATCGCTGTGTTGCCCGGCGCGCTCACACCCACAGAGATCGTCACCGCATGGCAGGCCGGCGCGGACGTCGTCAAAGTGTTCCCCGCAAGCGCCATGGGCGGAGCAAAGTATCTCACCGCGCTCAAAGGCCCGCTGCCGCAGGTCGAGATGATCCCCACCGGCGGCGTCTCACTCGCCACTGCGGCGGAGTTCCTGCAGGCCGGAGCCTTCGCGCTCGGCGTCGGCTCTGACCTTGTCAACGCCAAGGCGATGGCTGAGGGCAGGCCCGAGGTCGTCACCGAAAGCGCGCGCAAATATCTGGCGATTGTGAAAGAGTTCCGCGAAAAGAAGAGCTAAGGCCGAGGCCGCGTCAACCAGAGCAGCGGCTGCCGAATCGGGAACGTTCGCTGCAACTCCGGGATCGTCGTGTCCGCCGGAAGCGTCTTCCACAGGTCCGCGTACTCAGGACGGTTGTAGGCCCGCGCGCAGAACAGCAGGCTCGGCTGACGCAGCGGCAAGTCGTTGAAGTGATCGCGGTCGGCCTCATACGGCCACGCGCCACGGTCTTTGATGTATGGAACATGGCGCGCGATGGCGACGCGCATTCCCGGCCCATCCTGCAACTCGTACTCCCACACACTCTCGAACTGCGTCGAGAGCAGCAGGCACACCGCGCTGAACATATCCAGGTTGAACAGCGAGTTGCGATACGGATACGCCGTCGCAATCTCGCGCGGAAAAAATCCATCGGCAACCATCTGCGCGCGAATCGTCGTTGATCTGTAACGATGTCGCAGCGCGGTCAGCGGCGTGTCATCAACGGTATTCAGGCGAGCGCACGCTGCGGCCTGCAGCAGCCACGAAGTCCCGTTGTGGTCTCTCTGGTCGCGCGCAAGGCCCGCAATCACCGATGAGTTTAGCCAGTCCAGATACGCCGCGAACCACTTTCCCAGCACACTGAAGTCGTCCGCCGCGAACGCGCTGGCGAGAAACGGAATCGACTGCGCCACCTCCGCCAGATGCACCGCCTCGACCAGCCCTTCCGGTGCGCCCGTCTTCGCCCCCGGCGCAGTCAGCGCGTACTGCATATTCGGAGCCATGCGCGTGGCCGGGTCGATCAACCACGCGCGAAGATGTGCCGCAGCCTGCTTCGCATAGCGAGCATCTTTCGTCACGACGAAGGCTGCCGTCAGCGACGGGACGCGCATCGAGAAGTCGAGCAGTGCATCGCGGTGCGCGATGAAGATCGCGCTCGAATAATAATCGTGCGGCGAGCCGGGACTCCCCGGCGCGTGCAGCGTCGTCAGCGGAACAGGCTGCTCAGTCAGGTAAGCATCGGCGGCCTTGAGGATGCGGTCGTGGTCGATGGCGGCCACGTTCGGACGCGAAGTGGATTGCGCAAGCAATGCACGCGGAGCAAGCACGCTCACTGCCGCTTGCAGACAAAAGCTTCTGCGATTGATGTGCATCACGCTCAGCGCCTCGGCCGAAGAGTATCACGCCGCGCGCACTGCCCTGCGCTGGAGTGTCCAGCGCAGGGCCTGCGGTCAAAGGCTAGGAGATCGGTTCTGCGTAGCTCACTTCGGGGGCGTTGAATCGGCGCGCGGCCAGACGGCCGAAGGTCGCGTCGAGTTGGCGTTTCATCTTTTCCGCCGCTGCAGAGACGGCGTGTTGTGTGCTCGATGCAACTCCCGTAACCACCAGAGGCGGCAGCCCGCGTGGCCGGGCTTCGAGCGTGCAGCGTTTGTCGTTGACGCCGGTTTTGGCGCCATTCTCGTCGTTCAGGTGGACCTCGATGCGCGTCAGTTGACGCTCGAATCGACGGAGCGTGTGGTGCAGTTCGGTTTCGACGAAGGTGGAAAGTTTGGAGTGGATGGTGACGTTTTTGCCGCTGTTGATCTGAATCTGCATTAACCATTCTCCTGAAACAGGGTTGGGTTCCTGCTTGCTTCCGAGTTAGACGACGGCGGCGCGGTAAAGGAAGTCTCCCATTCGCCGCCCTCGCGTGGGTGGCAATAGTAGCACTGGCCGTGGTGGAAATGCCCACACGAAAGTTGCAGACATTCCTGGTGCACCGTAACGCTTTATGGATAAAGGGTTGCCCCCTCGACGACTTCAACAACCGAGGCCGCTCATTATGACGCCGCCCTCACCAAGTCATCTCCCCAACCCAGATCGCGCTTTTGCAGTCCGCCTTCACCACGTCATCTCGACCGGAGGCGGCGTTTTTTGCCGCCGCAGTGGAGAGACCCCCGCATTTCCCCTCTCTCGCCACACACTCAGAGGGCCAGCCATGCCCGCACCCAAAACGTCGCAACCATCAATTACAGCTCAGCGCCGTCCACACCCCAGCCGCCGTGCCATTGGCCCCGGTAATGCTCAGATCGACAAAGCTGCCCGCCGCCACCGGAACGCTCCCGGTCGCCGTACAACTTGAGGCGCTGGCCGCCGAGCAGGACAGCGTCGTATTCGCCATATTTCCCGGCGTCCCCTGCCGCAGCGTCACCGTAATCGGATTCCCCTGTTCGGAAAACACCGTCAGCGAAGTTGCCGTGCAGCCCGCGGGCACCCACGTCAGCACCGACGCACTTTCCAGCACGCCTGCATTCGGATTGTTCACCGAATAAAAATTCGTCAGAAACGAGACCGCGTGATACATCGACGCATACGGAATCCCGCTCGTGCCCGCGTCGCCTCCGCCCGTGCCGTTTACGCCGGGAGCGCCCTGCGGAATCGTAAAGTTCAGCACCGCCGCATTCGCCGTGCCGCTGTTCGTCACCGTGGCCAGCGTCCCGGGAGCGCCCGTCGTCACCGTCCCCACACTCACCGTCGCCGCCGCTCCCGTCGGCCCTGTCGGTCCCGCCACTCCCTTGGCCGCCAGCACTGCCCACTGTGCCGGAGCGGCATCCGGCTCTGAGCCGAGGCTGCCGGCCAGAGCGAGATACGTCGAGCCGTCAAATGTCACCGCATCGTTCGCCAGATACCCCGTCGCCAGGTTCCACGCTCCGCGATAATTGATACCCACCGCGCCCGCAGGCCCCTGCGGCCCGACTGCTCCCGCAGCCCCCGGAGCGCCTGCCGCGCCGCCTTGCGCCAGCACAGCCCAGTACACCGGACTCACATCCGGCTCGCGCCCCACATTCGTCGTCACCGCAATGTAGCTGGTGCCGCCGTAGCTCACCGCGCTTCCCGCAGCATACGAACTCCCCGCCAGCCACCCGCCCAGAAAGCTCACCGGAGGTCCCGCCGGCCCCATCGGGCCGGTCGCACCAGCCGGGCCGGCAGGTCCTTCCGGCCCCGCCGTTCCCGCTGCGCCCGCAGGCCCGGCAGGCCCCTGCGCCGCCAGCACTGCCCAATCGGCAGGATTCAGCGGCGGCGTATTTCCCGCATTCCCCGCTGTCAGCGAGATATAGGTAGACCCCGCGTAGCTCACCGCATCATGCAACCCATAGCTCGTCGTTGCAGAGTAGTTGCCCGTGTAGTTCGCCACTGCCGGCCCTTGCGGCCCGGTCGCTCCAGTGGCTCCGGTTGCGCCCGTAGCTCCCTGCGGCCCAACTGGTCCCTGCAAACCCTGCGGCCCCTGTGCTCCGGTCGGCCCCTGCACTCCCTGCGGCCCCATCGGCCCGGCAGGCCCAACCAGTCCTACGCCGCCCTGCGCCAGCACCGCCCACGCCAGCGGGGTGAGCCCCGGCGTGTTCCCGCGATTGCCCGTCGTCAGCGAGAGATAGCTCGACCCTTGGTATGTCACCACGTCATCCGCCGCATAACTCGCCGTCGCGCTCCACGCACCCTGAAAACTCAGCCCCGCGCCAGTACCCACCCCCGGAGGCCCAGCCGGTCCCATCGGCCCTTGCGGTCCAGTCGCTCCTACAGGCCCCTGAACCCCCTGCGGCCCGGCTGGCCCAGCCACTCCAGCCGCGCCCGTGTCTCCCTTCGGCCCTGGAACCCCTTGAACCCCTTGAGCACCCTGAGCACCCTGGAGTCCCTGCGGCCCGGCCGCGCCCGTGTCTCCCTTCGGTCCCGCCGTCGCAAGCGTTATATCCAACTCCGCCGCATGGCCGGTCAGGTCATTCTCCTTGCTATCGAACTCGACAGAAGCCGTCGTCGCCGTCAGGGCAATGCCGTTGTTCGTCGCCGGAGCCGCGAGCCACCCTTGCACCAGCGCCGTCACATCCACCGCGACATACGCCCCCGCCTGCGTCACCTGAGCCGACGTGAAAGCATTTCCCACGGCAGGCAGCGTCGCATACGTCACGCTGTACTCGCCCCATGCCGCGTTCACCGGTGCGAAGCTCACCGTTCCGGCTGTATCGACGCGGTTGCAATAGAGCCTCAGCACCGCCTTCGTCATCTGCGCAGGCGTCGTTCCGGCGGGGAGAGTCGAAAGGTCGAACTGGACCAGCGCCGTATATCCGCCGCCCACATTCAGGTTTGAGATCGCCCCACTATTCACGGACGGCTGCGCGCTGTTCACATGCGCGTCGGCAACCAGCGTTGCCTCGACCGCAAATGCAGGTGAGACTGCGGCCAGCCACGCTGCCGCGCAGAGCACACTTCTCCGAAGACCCAGGCCCATCCAGACGATCCAATCTCAGCGATGCACGTCAGCAGCAGCCACAATCAAATTGGGGAGCACTCCCGTTTTAGGACAACCCCTCAAAAAACACAAGCATCTTTTTCTCCTCAATCCGCATCGCGCCCCCTTTTCACTTCCTCCCGCCACCAAACCCCGGGTGCCCCATCCTCCGCAGTTTCATCGCGAACGGTGGGAACGTATCCCTTCGCCTGCTGCAAATCGAACAATTCCACAACCCGCCTCGCATCCCCTATAGTGCAGAGAGCATTTCTTCATTCAAGGACGCGCGCATGAGCACCCCCAACCAGCCCGGTCAACTTCCTCTTGCGGAGAACCTCGTCAACGTCCCCCGCCTCATCACGGCCTTCTACGCACTGCATCCCGACCCGCGCCAGCCCGCCGAGCGCGTCGCCTTCGGCACCTCCGGCCATCGCGGCAGCGCCCTCCACGCCTCCTTCAACGACGACCACATCGCCGCCATCACGCAGGCCATCTGCGATCACCGGCGCGCCAGCCACATCACCGGCCCGCTCTTCCTCGCGCAGGACACGCACGCCCTCTCCGAGCCCGCCTTCACCACCGCGCTCGAAGTCCTGGCCGCCAACGAAGTCGAGGTCCTCATCGACGCGGCGCTCGGCTACACGCCCACCCCGGCGCTCTCGCACGCCATCCTCACCTACAACCGCGCGCACCCGAAGCATCTGGCCGACGGCATCGTCATCACTCCCTCGCACAACCCGCCCGAAGACGGCGGCTTCAAATACAACCCGTCCAACGGCGGCCCGGCCGACACCACCGTCACGCGCTCCATCGAGACACACGCCAACAACCTCCTCCAGTGCCGGCTCGAAGAGGTCAAGCGCATTCCCTACGCCCGCGCGCTCTCCGCCTACACCACCCACCGCCACGACTACATCACCGCCTACGTCAACGACCTCTCCAGCGTCATCGACTTCGACCCGTTCACCGGCACCACGCTCAAGCTCGCCGTCGATCCCCTCGGCGGAGCGGGCGTCCACTACTGGCCCCGCATCGCCGAGCAGTACAACATCGCGCTCGAAATTCTCAATCGCAACGTAGACCCGACCTTCCGCTTCATGACCTGCGACTGGGACGGACGCATCCGCATGGACTGCTCCAGCCCCTACGCGATGGCGTCCATGATTGCGAACAAGGACAAGTACGATGTCGCCTTCGCGGCAGACACCGACCACGACCGCCACGGCATCGTCACCCGCACCACCGGCCTGCTCAATCCGAACCACTATCTCGCCGTCTGCATCGACTACCTCTTCAAGAACCGCCCCGGCTGGAGCGCGACGGTCGGCATCGGCAAGACGCTCGTCTCGTCCAGCATCATCGACCGCGTCGCCCGCGGCCTCAACCGCCCTATGCTCGAAGTTCCCGTCGGCTTCAAGTGGTTCGTAGACGGCCTCATCGACGGCTCGCTCGGCTTCGTCGGCGAAGAGTCCGCCGGAGCGACCTTTCTGCGCCGCAACGGCCAGGTCTGGACCACCGACAAGGACGGCCTCATCCCCGGCCTGCTCTCAGCCGAGATGACCGCCCGCACCGGCAAGGACCCCGGCGAGCACTACAAAGCCCTCACCGAAAAGTACGGCGACCCCGTCTACCAGCGCATCGACGCCGCCGCCACCAAAGCACAGAAGGCGAAGCTCGGCAAACTCTCTCCGCAACAGGTCACGGCGAAGCAACTCGCAGGCGACCCCATCACCGCCATCCTCACCGAAGCCCCCGGCAACCACGCCGCCATCGGCGGCCTCAAGGTCACGACAGAGAACGGATGGTTCGCCGCACGGCCCAGCGGCACCGAAGATGTCTACAAAATCTACGCGGAAAGCTTCCGCGGCCCCGACCACCTGAAACAGATCCAGTCCGAAGCGCAGTCCGTCGTCTCCGCCGCCATCGCCTAACCCGCATCAGGCGCCATAGGTGCGTCCCGCCGAAACCCGTGTCAAGCCCCCAAACCCGCAACTCTCAAGCCGAAAACCCGCCAACCGGAACAAACCAAACCCGTTCCCGCACAAAAATAATCCTGCCCAAACTGGCGGGCCAGTTTCCCTCCACCCATTAAAATAAAAGCAGCCCCAACCACAGGCCCGGCCCATCCGCCGGGCCTTCCTTCTTTGAAACCACGGTCATTCTGACCCTGAGCTTGTCGAAGGGGAAGAATCCCCGCATTTCGCTCATCGCAGCAACCGTCATCACGAAGCCACCCAGCCGCTCCGGGCCTCAACCCGAGGTCCGGACCTAACTCCTTTGTTCGAAGGACTTTGCGCACTTTCCCCTGGGAGGGGGTACCCATGCTCGACTCCATCACCGACCTCTGCCGCGAGGTCCCCGACCACCTCCGCTGCCGCCACATCTTCGACGACGGACGCCGCTGCGGCAGCTACGCCCTCCGCGCCGAGCACCACTGCTACTACCACCACGCCGAGCGCAAGCCCGTCCCCGACCCCCAGGCCCGCTACGCCCGCCGCAACCCTCTCACCCTGCCCGCGCCCACCTCCCGCGCCGCCATCCAGCAGGCCATCGGCACCATCATCACCAACCTCGCCGCCAACAACATCGACCGCCGCCGCGCCGGAACCCTCCTCTACGGACTCCAACTCGCCGCCCTCAACATCACCCGCCACCGCGAAGACCACACCCACACCAACGCCCCCGAGCCCAACAACCACGCCATCGCAACCACGCAGGACAACGACCACACCAACGCCCCCGCACCACACAAAGACCACACCCACGCCCCCGCACCGCACAAAGACCACACCCACGCACCCGCACCGCACAAAGACCACGTCATCTCGACCGAAGCAGCGCAGCCCTATCGCGCTGCGGAGCGGAGAGACCCCCGCATTTCCCCCACCCCCGCCACCAACGAACCCGAACCAGCAAACGACCACATCACCACATCCGAACCGCACAAAGACCACGTCAACTCGACCGGAGCAGCGCAGCCTCATCGCGCTGCGGAGCGGAGAGATCCCCGCATTTCCTCCCCCCCCGCCACCCA
>NZ_DASUBE010000071.1:0-59037 GCF_035763405.1 Edaphobacter sp. | reverse complement strand
CCTGCGACCTTGATGACGCAGCCATCTGGCGCGAGGTTGCCCTTGAGGATGACGAGGCCGCCGGTGGGCTTGAGCGGCGAAGACCACTCGCGGATGATGACCTGGCCGGGCGTCTCCTGCGCTGTGGCTGCCTCTTCGCGGATCGTCTTGCCCGTGACCGTCGGGGTTTTGCCGTGGAGCAGGCCCTTGTCGAGGAGGCGCCTGGCGAGGAGGCGCGAGCCGCCTGCGTCCTGGTAGTCCTTGGCGACGTACTTGCCGCCGGGTTGGAGATCGCAGATGAAGGGCGTCTTCTCGCTGATGCGGTCGAAGTCGTCCATGGTGATGGGGATTTGGAGTTCGTGCGCGATGGCGATCAGGTGCAGCACGGCGTTGGTCGAGCCGCCCGAGGCGCAGACTGCGGCGATGGCGTCTTCGAGTGACTGGCGCGTGATGATCTGAGATGGCTTGAGGCCGCTGCGGACGAGGTCCATGACGAGCTTGCCAGCTTCGCGTGAGGCTGCGTGCTTGTCCTTGGACATGGCGGGGACGCCGGTGATCTGGATGGGAGAGATGCCGAGGAACTCGCCGGACATGGCCATGGTGTTGGCGGTGAACTGGCCGCCGCAGGCTCCGGGGCCGGGGCAGGCCGCGGCCTCGACGGCTTCGAGCTGCGCGTCGGTGATCTTGCCGGCGGCGTGCGAGCCGATGGCCTCGAAGACCTGCTGGATGGTGATGTCGATCTCTTTGCTGCCGTCTTTTGCTGTGCCGGACTCGGGGATGTTGCCGGGGAGCGGCTTGCCGTCCGCGCCGACGTGCAGGTGGCCGGGCATGATGGAGCCGCCGTAGAGCATGAGGCCGGGGATGTCGAGGCGTGCGAGGGCCATGATGGCTCCGGGCATATTTTTGTCGCAGCCTGCGATGCAGACGAGGCCGTCGAAGGAGTTGCCGCGCGTGACAAGTTCAATGGAGTCGGCGATGACTTCGCGTGAGATGAGCGAGGCTTTCATGCCTTCGGTGCCCATGGTGATGCCGTCGGAGATGGTGACGGTGTTGAACTCCATGGGCGTGCCGCCTGCCTCGCGGATGCCTTGCTTGACGGCTTCGGCGACGTCGCGGAGATGGAAGTTGCAGGGGCCGATCTCGGTCCAGGTGTTGGCGATGCCGATGATGGGCTTGTGCAGGTCTTCTTTGCTGAAGCCTACGCCGCGCAGCATGGCGCGGGCGGCGGCGCGGTTGGGGCCTTCGGTCAGGACTGCGGAATTCTTCTTGCCGGCAGAAACGTTCGACATCGGTTGCCTTTCTGAATGTGTCGGGCCTTCAGCCCTTCGTATCTTTGTTGCGTTCTCACCTGGGGCTTCGTCCCAGGCTGGTATGTTGTCGCGCCTTTGGCACTTTATGCAGTGGCGGCTTTTGGTGTGGACCAGAAGTCTTTGTTGTGTTTGGATTCGTAGGCGTCCAGTTCGGATTCGTGGCGCAGGGTGAGGCCGATGTCGTCGAGGCCGTTCAGCAGGCAGTATTTGCGGAACGGGTCGATGTCGAAGTGGGCGTGGAAACCGTCGGCGTCGGTTACGGTCTGGGCTTCGAGGTTGATGGTGAGTTTGTGCTCTGGATTTTTTGTGCAGCGGGACAGAAGCTCCTGCACTTCTTCTTCGGTGAGGCGGACGGCGATGATGCCGTTCTTTCCCGCGTTCGAGAAGAAGATGTCGGCGAAGGTGGGGGCGATGACGGCGAGGAATCCGTACTGCTGAAGCGCCCAGGCGGCGTGCTCGCGCGAGCTGCCGCAGCCGAAGTTGCGCTCGGCGATGAGGATCTGCGCACCCTTGTACTCGGGCTTGTTGAGGACGAAGTCCTTGCGCTCTTCAACGTGGTCGGGCGTGTCGAGGTCGTAGCGCCAGTCGAAGAAGAGGAACTCGCCGTAGCCGGTGCGCTCGATGCGCTTGAGGAACTGTTTGGGGATGATCTGGTCCGTGTCGATGTTGGGCAAGGGCAGTGGGACGGCTTTTGAGGTGAGGATGTTGATGGGTTCCATTGTGGCTCCTCGTAATCTTTGTAAGTTGGTGGAGTGCTTACCCCAGGGGCTAAAGCCCCTGACCTGTAACGCCTTTTGAGAGACCCAAGGCTGAAGCCTTGGGGTACCTAGAAGCGGAGAGGATCTTTACTCTGACAATCCTTGCTTAGGACAGATGCGGATCACCTTACTTAAGGGATCACCTTGCTTAGGACAGATGCTGATCATGATCTCGCCTTCCATTTGCGGATGTCGGTGAAGTGGCCGGTGATGGCGGCGGCGGCGGCCATCTCGGGGCTGACGAGATGGGTGCGGCCTCCACGACCCTGGCGGCCTTCGAAGTTGCGGTTGCTCGTGCTGGCGCAGCGTTCGCCGGGTTGCAGGATGTCGGGGTTCATGCCGAGGCACATCGAGCAGCCGGGTTCGCGCCACTCGAAGCCTGCGGTCTTGAAGATGGCGTCGAGCCCTTCGGATTCGGCTTGGCGTTTGACCGCCTGCGAGCCGGGAACGACCATCGCGCGAATGTGCGTGGCGATGTGGTGGCCTTTGACGACGGCGGCGGCGGCGCGGAGGTCTTCGATGCGGCCGTTGGTGCAGGAGCCGAGGAAGACGGTGTCGATTTTGATCTCTTCGATGGGCGTGCCGGGGGTGAGGCCCATGTACTCGTAGGCACGCTCGAAGGATTTGCGGTCGGCTTCGGTTTTGGCTTCGGCGAGTGTGGGGACATTGCTGGTGATGGTGGTGGTCATGCCCGGCGAGGTGCCCCAGGTGACGGCGGGCGCGAGTGTGGCGGCGTCGATGTGGAGTTCGCGGTCGAAGGTTGCGCCTTCGTCCGTGGGGAGGGTCTTCCAATGGGCGACTGCTTGCTGCCAGAGAGCTTCGTCTATATGAGAAGAACCCACAGGTCCCACGACTCCGCGCTGCGCGCTTCGCTCAGGATGACAATTTTCGGCGATCGTGCCCGGGGAGAAGCGGCGGCCTTTGAGGTAGGCGAAGGTGGTTTCGTCGGGGGCGATCATGCCTGCGCGCGCGCCGGCTTCGATGGACATGTTGCAGATGGTCATGCGGCCTTCCATCGAGAGGGCGCGGATGGCTGAGCCGGCGTACTCGATGACGTGGCCAGTGGCGCCGTCGGTACCGATCTTGCCGATGATGTCGAGGATGATGTCCTTTGCAGTGACGCCGAAGGGCAGGTCGCCATCGACGGTGATGCGGAAGGTTTTGGGCTTCGATTGCGGCAGCGTCTGCGTGGCCATGACGTGCTCGACTTCGCTGGTGCCGATACCGAAGGCGAGCGCGCCGAATGCGCCGTGCGTGGAGGTGTGTGAGTCTCCGCAGACGATGGTCATGCCGGGTTTGGTCGCGCCCAGCTCGGGGCCGATCATGTGGACGATGCCCTGGTCGCGGTCTTGCACATCGAAGAACTCGACGCCGAACTCGGCGCAGTTTTTGCGCAGTGCGTTAACCTGCGCGGCGGAGGTCTGGTCGGCGATGACGAGGCGGTCGGCTGCGCTGGTGGTGGGAACGTTGTGGTCCACCGTGGCGAGGGTGCGGTCGGGGCGGCGGAGCTTGCGTCCGGCCATGCGGAGGCCGTCGAATGCCTGTGGGCTGGTGACTTCGTGGATGAGGTGCAGGTCGATGTAGAGGATGGTCGGCTCGCCCGCGGGCTCGGCTACGACATGCTGCTGCCAGACTTTTTCGAAGAGTGTTTTGGGTGCGATGCTCATTGGTCTAGTTCTGCTCCGTGTTCTGTTCGGTCAGGGGTTTCGTGTTCGGGTGCGGCTGAGTTTGCGGCAGCGTGATGGTGTTTGCGCCGAGTGTCGCGGGCGGGATTGGGTGCGGCGTGCCGTCGGGCGCGACGAGGATGGCGTTGCGAATTTTTTGCAGGATGGTGCTGCCGGAGGGTGGCTCGGCTGTCCAACGGGCGATGCTGTGGACGAGTGCAGCGGGGATGTGGTCTGGGTCGAGCGGCTGATTGGAGAAGACCCAGAGCGTATATTCGGCGCCGGGCTCGCTGGGGGGCTTGTCCTGCTGGATCCAGTTGATGGCGGCGAAGATGACCTGCGGTTCGCGCTGGCCGAGATCGACCCAGATCATGCCGCGATCGGGACAGAAGCGGAAGACGCAGCCGGTGATGGTGAGGTAGCGGTTGTCGTCGGCGAGGACTTTGTCGGGAACGGAGACGAAGTCGAGCACGGTGGCGGCGAGCGGCTTGTAGCCGGTCTTCGCGCTGCCCCAGAAGGTTTGCGGCGCGGTGAAGTACTGGGCGAGGAATGGGCGGAAATGCTGGTCGAGGACGAGGGCATTTTCGCGGCCGTTGGGCGCGGGCGTGCTGTACTGCCAGAGCCACTGGACGTTGCTTTTGGGCGGCGCTGGTTTGCGGTGGAAGAGATCGGCGCGCGCGGTCGTCCCTGCGGCTGCGATGAGGACAATGGCGGCGAGTTGGAGAACGGTTTTCATCGACTGCGGCGTTTTGCGTTTTGCGCTGACTGTTCCTGCGCGATGATCATCAGCCCGTTAGCGACGATAAAGATGATGGCGCCGATGATTAAGATGAGGTGCAGCGGCGTTCCGGTCCAATAGCGATAGACAAGCGCGGCGGCGATGCCGAGGTTGATAAGCACGACTTTGATGCGAAACCACGTCATACGGCGTGCATGGCCTGGCGTAGGTCGATGGATTCGGCAAGCGCCTGGTGGACGAGCTTGCCCATCTCCTGTGTCGTAATCGACGGACGGCCGCGAGCGATGTCGGCGGTGCGATAGCCGGCGTTGAGGACCTTGTGGACGGCTTGTTCGACGGCCTTGGCGTCCTGTTCCAGATTGGCGGAGTGGCGCAGAATCATGGCGGCGGTCAGGATTGCGCCGAGCGGGTTGGCCTTGCCGGTGCCTGCGATGTCGGGCGCTGAACCGTGGACAGGCTCGTAGAGATTGACGGTTCCGCCGATGGTGGCCGAGGGCAACATGCCGAGCGAGCCGGTGATGACGCCGGCCTCGTCGGAGAGGATGTCGCCGAAGAGGTTTTCGGTGAGGACGACGTCGAAGTTGCGCGGCGTGTTCATGATGTGCATCGCCATGGAATCGACGAGCTGGTGTTCGAGCGTGACCTCGGGATAATCCTGGGCGACTTCGGTGACGGTGGCGCGCCAGAGCTGCGAGACTTCGAGGACGTTGGCCTTGTCCACGGAGGTGACTTTCTTGCGGCGCTTGGCGGCAAGCTCGAATGCGATGCGGGCGACGCGGGTGACTTCGGCTTTGGTATAGCGCATCGTGTTGATCGACTCGTTGGTCTCGCGGTTCCACCAGCGCGGCGCGCCGAAGTAGAGGCCGCCGAGCAGCTCGCGGACGAAGAGGATGTCTACGTCTTTGGTGACTTCGGGGCGGAGCGGGGAACTTTCGCTGAGCGCGGCGTAGGCGATGGAGGGGCGCAGGTTGGCGAAGCCTCCGAGAGCCTGGCGGATCTGAAGGAGACCGGCTTCGGGGCGCTTGTCGGGCGGCAGGGCGTTGAACTTGTTGTCGCCTACGGCTCCCATCAGGACGGCGTCGGAGTCGAGTGCGGTGTCGAGCGTCGCAGTGGGGAGCGGCGAGCCGGTCTCGGTGATGGCGATGCCGCCGATGAGGCCCTCGGTGAAGGTGAAGTCGTGGCCGCCGAGCTCGGCTACAGCACGCAGAATGCTGGTGGCTTCACGGGTGACCTCGGGGCCGATGCCGTCGCCGGCGAGAACTGCGATCTTGAGCTTCATTGTGTTCCGTACCTCAGGGCTAAAGCCCCCTGTTGGGTGAATCGTTGTCGGCACGGCTGAAGCTGTGCCCTTAACAAAACCTCTTACCGATATGACGGCGTCGTGGCCTCAATGAATGCCTCATCACCGCTACGAATGCGTGGTGACAGTGGACTTGTCATGCGTGAGCAGGCCGAGCAGGTCCTGGTCGTAGATCTTTTTCTTGTGGTCGGCGAGTTCGGTGAAGCGGTGGTAGACCTCGTCGAGTTGTTCGTGGGTGAGCGTGTGGCCTAGTTTTTTGAAGCGGTCGTCAAGGGCGCGGCGGCCGGAGTGTTTGCCCAGCACGAGGTTGGTGTGGTCTACACCGACGGACCTGGGCGTCATGATCTCGTAGGTGAGCGGGTTGGAGAGAACGCCGTGCTGGTGGATACCCGCTTCGTGCGCGAAGGCGTTGGCTCCGACGATGGCTTTGTTTGGCGCAGGGCCGAAGCTGATGAACTCGGAGAGCAACTGGCTGGTGGGGTAAAGCAGTTCCATCCTGATGTTGTTGGTGAAGGGGAACAGGTCGTGCCGGACCATGAGGGCGGCAGCGATCTCTTCGAGAGCGGCGTTGCCCGCACGCTCGCCAATGCCGTTGATGGCCCCTTCGACCTGGCGCGCTCCGCCGCGGATGCCGGCGAGCGTGTTCGCTGTAGCCATGCCGAGGTCGTCGTGACAGTGGGCGGAGAGAACGACATTTTCGATGCCGGGGACGCGGGCGCGCACGTTGCGGAAGATGGCCTCATACTCGGGCGGCGTAGTGTAGCCGACAGTGTCGGGGATGTTGATGGTGGTGGCTCCGGCCTGGACGGCAACGGTGATGATTTTGATGAGGAAGTCGGGGTCGGTGCGGGTGCCGTCTTCGGTCGAGAACTCGACATCGGGGGTGAAGGTGAGGGCGAGGCGGACGGCCTCGGCTGCCTGGTCGAGTGCTTCTTCGCGCGAGATGCGGAGCTTGTATTCGAGGTGCAGGTCGGAGGTGGCGAGGAAGAGGTGGATGCGGCGGCTGGGGGCGGGCGCAAGCGCGCGTCCGGCGGCTTCGATGTCTTCGCGCTTGGCGCGGGAGAGCGAGGCGATGGTGGGGCCTTTGACCTCGCGGGCGATGGTCTGGACCGAGCTAAAGTCACCGTCGGAGGCGATGGCGAAGCCGGCCTCGATGATGTCCATGCCGAGGTCGCGGAGTTGGTGGGCCATGCGGAGCTTTTCGTCGTGGTGCATGGTGCAGCCGGGGGACTGCTCGCCGTCGCGGAGGGTGGTGTCGAAGAAGAGAATCTGGTTGGGAGCGGGCATATAGGGTATGTACTCTCGATCCTGGACGTTATCATAACGCAGGCTTATGATGACTTCTACGCTTATCAGTATTTCTAATCGCGGTATACGGAACGATTGATTTTCTGAATAGCGGCGAGGTGAGGCTTGGATCTTGTTCAAATGGAGACGTTTCTGGCGGTGGCCGAGGAGCGCAGCTTTTCGCGCGCGGCGGCGCGGCTCCACAGGACGCAGCCTGCGGTGAGCCAGGCGATTGCCAAGCTGGAGAGTGAGCTGGGTGAGGTGCTGTTTGAGCGGTCTTCGCGCGATGGGACGCTGACGGACGCGGGCGAGGTGCTGCGGGAGTATGCGGCTAAGTTGCTGAATCTACGTGGGGATGCCGAGGAGGCGCTGAGCGAGCTGCGGGCGCTGCACCGGGGGCGACTGAATCTGGCTGCGAATGAGTACACGTGCCTGTATCTGTTGCCGCTGTTGGACGAGTTCAGGCGGCAGAACCCGAGGATCAAACTGGCGGTGCAGCGGACGCTGGCGAGCCGGATCTCGGACGAGGTACTGATGCACTCGGTTGAGTTTGGGGTGCTCTCGTTCCGGCCGGATGACACTCAGGTGAAGTCGATGGTGGTGTATCGGGATGAGCTAGCGTTTGTGGTGAACCCCCAACATCCGCTGGCGCGTGAGGAGAAGGTGTCGATCAGGCAGTTGGGGGCGCAGAATTTTATTGCGCACAATGTGCCTTCGCCGCAGAGGCAGAAGGTGATTCAGACGTTTAAGCGGCACAAGACGCCGTTGCAGATGGGTGTAGAACTGCCGTCGCTGGAGGCGATTAAGCGATTTGTGGAGATGGGCAACGGCGTGGCTCTGGTGCCGGGGTTGACGGTTAGGCCGGAGCTGGAGTCGGGCGTGTTGGTGCGGGTGGAGGTGCCGGAGTTGCAGATTGAGCGCAAGCTGCGGCTGGTGTATAGGAAGCAGGCGAATCTGTCGCACGCGGCGCTGGCGTTTCTGAAGGTGGTGGAGGCGTATGCGGCGTCGCATGGGGATCCGTATTGCTTTCAGGCGGAGCGCGGGGTGTAATTTTTCCCGCTACAGCGGAACCTTTGGCGAGAAACCTCGTCTGTACGTTCGAGACCGGGTTGCCGGGTGAACTTGACCGGCGCGGGTTCCACAAGGAGCAGGGATTCCGATGAACAGAATGATTTCGAGTAAACCGATGATGCGGGCGGCCACGATGGCGCTTGCAGCTACGATGTTTTGCGCCATGCCCGTGGTGGCGCAGGACAACACAGCACCTCCACCGCCGCCGCAGCAGCAGGACAACATGGCGCCGCCGCCGCCGAATGGACGTGGCGGGCGCATGAATCCTGAGCGTCAACTGGAGCGGATGACCAAGGAGTTGAACCTGAGCACGGATCAGGTGTCGCAGATCAAGGCGATCAACGAAGATATGCAGAAGCAGGCAATGGCCGTGCGCGATGACTCGACGATTGCACGGTCAGACAAGCGATCGAAGATGATGGACATCCGCAAGGCTTCGCAGGACAAGATCCGTGCGGTGCTGAACGATGAGCAGAAGACAAAGTATGACGCGATGCTGGCAAAGATGCGCGAACGCAGAGGCAGGATGGGCGGAGAGAATGCTCCACCACCGCCACCACCTCCTCCTGCGCCCCAGCAGTAAGGGATGGGCAGACCGGGCCGGGGAGACATCTCCCCGGCTTTCTTGCGTCAGCGGACGACGTGAAGGGGCGGCTTGCGGTTACAATGAAGGACAAGTGACTACGGCGTTCCGTTATGCTTCTCGAATGCGCTGCCCAGGGCTGCGTGAAGGGCGTTTGCGGACGAACTCGAAGGGATTCAGCGAAGAATGAAGAAGATGATTGTGTTGTTGTGCGCACTTGTGCTGTCAGCCGTGGCCGGATATGCGCAGGAGAGCCGGCAGGATGTGAGCATCAGCGGCGTTGGAGCCTTTGCGCCCGTAATCACCGGGAATAGTGTGCAGAAATCGACGACGACGACGCTGGGTTTTCTGGCTAGCTATCGCTATATGCTGACACCCCGGAGCGCGCTGGAGTTGAACTACGGCTATGCGCAGAATACGCAACGTTATATTGTTTACGGCAAATCGTATGGCGGGATTCATACCCTACAGCATGAGATGAGCGGCGCGTATGTTTACAGCCGGAATTATGGGAACTTCAACCCCTTTGCCGAGATCGGCGTGGGCGCGATGATCTTCCATCCGCTCAAGGACGAGGGGACCAATCAGTTCGATGTGAAACAGAATACGAACATCGGCGGGCTCTTCGGCGCCGGGTTGGCATACGAGATCAGCCCCAGCTTTGATATACGGGCCGAGTACCGAGGTTTTCTGGTGAAGACACCGGACTTCGGTCTGCCGGGCGATACCTTCAAGACCAACCGGTATGAGGTGATCTCTTCGCCGTCGATTGGTATTGCGTACCACTTCTAAATTTGGTTCAGACTATTTTGCAGGCGCGGCCTTTCCGGCTGCGCCTTTGCTTTTGAAGGGCTTGAAGGAAGGTCTGTGCCTCAATCAAAAGGTGGAGGCCTATGTGTGCTCCGTGGCACTATCCTTAGATGGTTCACGCAATGGAAAGGCTGGAGATGGTTTCGCAGGCAGGAGGCTCCGTTGTGGCTGAGGGGCCGGTCGCAGCTTCGTCCGTGTCCGGGGTGCGCAGGCTTTGCCGTGGAGGCATGGCGGCTGTGCTCGGGATGGCAACGCTGCTGGCTGGGTGCCACAGGGGCCTGCCGTCCGCGTCGTCGAAGACGTACCGTGATTTTGTTTCGGCGTTTTACACCGGGCTGGGGGCGCTCGAGGTTGGCAACGATGCGCTGGCTGATCCGGAGTTGGAGAAGGCGACGCGGCTGGCCTCCGGCGAGCCGGCGGCGTGGGCAAACTGGGGGATTCTGGCGCTCAGGCAGCGCAACTTCGATCCGGCGGGCGAGCGGCTGGAGCGGGCGCGTTCTCTGGCGAAGGACAATGACACCATCTATTATTTGCTGGGGTTGGTGGAAGACGGTAAGGGCAACTCAGCCGGAGCGATTGCTGATCTTCGACGGGCGATTGCGCTCAATCCGAAGAACCTGATTGCTACGTATAAGCTGGCGGATGAGATTCAGCGTCAGGGCGATGCGGACAGCGATGCTCAGTTTGCGAAACTGGTGCAGCAGATTGCTGCTCAGCGGCCGGACAATCTTGCCGTTCTGCTGGAGCTTGCGCGGGTTTCAGCAAAGCAGGGGGACGGCGCTACGCTGCGCCAGACCGTGGACCGGATTCGCGCGCACGCTGACGGATGGCCCGCGCCGGTGATCGAGCAACTTGAAGCGGTTGAGGTTGCCGCTGCCGGAAACGACCCGAGGACGGCGGCGCTGAAGACGACGTTTCTGCGCAACGAGATGATGCAGCTTCCGCGCTTTCGGCAGGACCTTGCGGAGATCAAGCCTGCTCCGGGAGACGAGGCGCGGCCGTTCGCGCGCTTTCTGAGGCTGACGACGCCATCGTTTACGCCTGCGCCGGCGGATACGGCGATGATGTTCGAGCCGCAGCCGCTGCCTAATCCGGATAAGACAGCGTGGAATTGGATTGGGGCTGTCTCGCTGAGTGATAAGGGTGCGCCTACTGTGGTCGAGGCGAACGGCTCTGTGGTCCGGCTTGCTACTGGTGCGACGCTGCCGTTTCCCGGCGGTGCGGAGAAGGTTGCGCCCGGGCCCGAGGGGATTGTTCCCATCGACTTCAACTATGACTTCAAGACGGACCTGGTGTTTGCGGGCGCGGGCGGCGTGCGCTTCTTCCGGCAAGACAGTCCTGGGGCCTTTACTGATGTAACTGCTACGACGAAGCTGCCGAAGGCGGTGCTCGACGGGAGCTACACCGGCGCGTGGGCTGTGGATATTGAGGCCGACGGCGACCTGGATGTGGTGCTTGGTTCGGCGAACGGAGCGCCATCGGTTTTGAGAAACAACGGCGACGGGACGTTTACGCCGATTGCTCCATTTGCCGGAGTGAATGGCGTGCGTGAGTTTGTGTGGGCCGATCTGCATGGCGAGGGGAATCCAGACGCGAGCATGATCGACCCTGCGGGGCATTTGCACGTTTTCAGCAATGGGCGGCTGGGGCACTTTGTTGAAATCCCTGTGCCTGCGAGTGTGGGTGAGGTGAAGGCGATTGCTGCTGCGGATGCGAGTCACAATGGTGTGCTCGATCTGCTGGTGGTGCGGGCGGATGGGGCGATTCTGCGGCTTGCCTTGAAGGATGGCGGGAGCGGCTGGGATGTTGCGGAGCTTGCGCGTGTGCCGGATGCGGCGAACTTTCTTGCGGGTGAGGTGCGGCTTCATGCGGCGGACATGGACAACAATGGCGCCAATGATCTGGTGCTGGGGCGGGTGACTCCGGCGTCTGGACAGCCTGGGGCGCTGCTTTGGCTGGGCAAGGCGGACAGCAGCTTTGAGCCTGTTGAGAAGGTTGCCGCATCGGCTGCGATCTACGACGATGCGGACCTCAGCAGTAGCGGGAGGCTTGACCTGCTCGGCATTGCGGATGGGGAGCTGGTGCGGTATGCCAATCACGGCGCGAAGAATTATCACTGGCAGATTGTGCGTCCGCGTGCGGCGCAAGCGACGGGCGACCAGCGCATCAACTCGTTTGGCGTGGGCGGCGAGATTGAGATTCGCTCCGGTTTGCTGGTGCAGATGCAGCCCATTACCGGCCCCGAGATGCACTTCGGGTTGGGCGAGCAGACGGGCGTGGATGTCGCGCGCATTCTGTGGCCGAATGGCACGGCGCGAGCTGAGTTTTCAATGAAGGCTGATCAGGAGGTTGTCACGGAGCAGAGGCTGAAAGGATCGTGTCCGTTTCTGTTTGCGTACAACGGGCACAGCGTGGAGTTTGTGAAGGATGCTGTGCCGTGGGGTTCGGCGATTGGGTTGCGGATCAACAATCTGGGGACGGCGAGCATTGCAGCGACGACGGAGTGGTACAAGATTCCACGCGAAGACCTGGCCCCACGTGATGGGTACTACGATCTGCGCATCACGGGCGAGTTGTGGGAGACGTACTACTACGATTACTTCGGCATGATGGTGGTGGACCATCCGGCGAGCACGAATGTCTTTACGGACGAGCGATTTCAGGTGCCTGCGGTGAAGCCAGCGATTACGGCGGTGGGGCCGCTGCATAAGATTGTCAGCGCGGTGGACAACGAGGGGCACGATGTGACGGATGTTGTGCGCGATCAGGACAATCGCTATCTCGATACGTTTGGGCGCGGGCAGTATCAGGGCGTGACGCGCGACCACTATGTCGAGGTCAATCTTGGCGACGATGTCCCGAAGGGGCCGCTGTATCTGATTGCGCGCGGGTGGCTGCATCCGTCGGATTCGTCGGTGAATGTGGCGATGGGCCAGGGAAGTCATGAGCAGCCACATCCGCTGAGCCTGGAAGTGCCGGATGGGCATGGCGGATGGATGGTGGCTCGGGCTAATCTCGGATTTCCTGCGGGAAGGAAGAAGATTTGTTTGTTCGATTTGACTGGGCTGTTTCGTCGCAGTGTTCCGCATAAGGTACGGTTGCGGACTAATCTTGAGATTTACTGGGACTCGATTGAGTGGGCGCAGGGTTTGCCGGAGACTCCGTTGAAGATTACGCTGCTTGCTCCTGAGGTGGCGAATCTGCACTATCGCGGCTACTCGGTCGTTCGTCAGGCAAATGCATCTTCGCCGGAGATCCCGGATTACAACGAGCTTTCGGGTGCGCGGCATCCGTGGCGGGATCTTGAAGGCTACTACACGCGCTATGGCGATGTGCGCGAGCTGCTGGCGAAGGTGGATGACCGTTATGTGATTATGAATGCGGGCGATGAGATGTCGTTTCGGTTTGCCGTGCCGTCGGCACCGCCTGCTGGCTGGGTGCGCGACTACGTGATTGCGGGCGACGGCTGGGTGAAGGATGGGGACTACAACTCGATGGACTCGAAGACAGTGCTGCCGCTGCCGCACCACAGCAGGACGGTCTATAGTACGCCGCCGGGAAGGCTTGAGGATGAGTGGACATATCGGCATCATCCGGCGGATTGGGAGACTTACCAAACACGGTATGTGACGCCTGCGCCTTTTGAAGAGGCGCTGCGAAATGGGGCGGCACGATGAAGCATGGGCCTTTTGCACGAGCGGTGCTTGCATTGTTTTTTGTAGGGTTGCTAATGGTCCCGTCGGTCTTTCGCAGGATCGCGGCGGACAGGCAATCGGCGAAGACTCGGCTGGATACGAAGGAGTCGCTGGCGCGGCATGGATTTTATTTGCAGGAGGTTTCGAAGGCTGCAGGCGTGGACTTTGTGCACGAGGGGCCGACGCTCGATCCGAAGTTGAAGGAGATTATGCCAGAGGTCGCGTCGATGGGTGCTTCGGTGTCGATAGTTGATTTCGACCGCGATGGCTGGCCAGACATTTATGTGACCAACAGCAAGATCGGCAGTAAAAATGCGCTTTATCGCAACATGCACGATGGCACGTTCAAGGACGTGGCGAGCGAGATGGGCGTGGCGGACGTGAATAAGCTGGGCACTGGCGTTTCGATGGGTGCGGTATGGGGCGACTATGACAACGATGGGTACGAAGATCTGCTACTGATCAAGTGGGGCAAGCCGGAGTTGTTTCATAATGATCACGGACATGGGTTCACGCGCGTGACGGAGCAGGCAGGACTGCCAAAGTGGATCAATGCGAATACGGCGATATGGTTTGACTACGACGGCGATGGGCTGCTGGACCTTTTTATCGGTGGGTACTATCCGGAGGACGTTGACCTGTGGCACCTGACCACGACGAAGATTATGCCTGACAGCTTCGAGTACGCGAAGAATGGCGGGCGTAAATATCTGTTTCACAACCTGGGCAATGGCAAGTTTGAAGAGGTGAGCGCGAAGGTCGGGATTGACAGCAGGCGTTGGGCGCTGGCCGCCGGTGCTGCCGACCTGCGCGGCACCGGGCATCAGGACTTATTTATTGCCAATGATTATGGGGTCTCGGAGCTTTATCTGAACGATGGCAAGAGGTTTCACGAGGTGGGCGAGGAGACGGGGATTGGGTTTTCGCCGAAGAGTGGAATGAATGTTGCGTTTGGCGACATTATGAATCAGGGGAAGTATTCGGTGTATGTGTCGAATATCTCGGAGGAAGGAGTGCTCATTCAGGGAAACAACCTGTGGGTGCCGGAGGATGGCACGCCTGCGGGCACGATCAAGTATCAGAACCTTGCACGCGATATGGGTGTGGAGTTGGGTGGTTGGAGCTTTGGCGCGCAGTTCGGAGACTTGAATAATGATGGCAATCTCGATCTGTATCTGACGAACGGGTATGTTTCGCTCGACCGGAATCGCAGTTACTGGTATGACTTTTCGAAGGTCTCGGGCGGGAACAGCACGATCATCGGCGACGCGAAGAATTGGCCGGCGATGGATGGGCGGAGTCTTTCGGGGTATCAGACCAAGCGTGTGTGGCTGAACGATGGAGCGGGGCGGTTTGTGGATGTCGCGCAGGCGGTTGGCGTGACGGACACCTACGACGGGCGCGCGGTGGCGCTGGCTGATCTGTGGAACACAGGCGCGTTGGATGTAGTGGTAGCGACCGAGCGCGGGCCGCTGCTGATTTATAAGAACACAGTGGACCCAGCCGATCAGTGGATTGAGTTTCAACTGGAGGGGACGAAGAGCAACCGTAGCGCGATTGGGGCCGAGTTGACGCTCTACTGGGATGGCAAGGAGCAGATACAGGAGGTCTCGGGCGGCTGCGGATTTGCCGCGCAGAACGATCGGCGGCTGCACTTCGGTTTGGGGAAAAATCCGAAGATCGAGAAGGCCGTGATTCGCTGGCCTTCAGGGAAGGTCCAGACCGTTGATGAATTGAAGCCGGACGAGTTGTACACGGTGAAGGAGCCGCTGTGAACGAGCAGATTGCTGCGCCAAACATTGCGCTGGAGAATCCGCGTGGCGGGAACAGGCTGCTTGCGTTGCTCGACAGCAGGTATACGCCTCCGGTGTTCATCACGCTCATTCTGCTTGCCGGGCATTTGTCGTTCGGGATGCTGGAGAGCTACCAGAAGACGCTGCTGGCGATTGCGGCGAGCATCGCTACGGAACTGGTGTTGAGCCGTTTTTTTATGGGCAAATGGCCGCATCTGGCGAGTGCCTATATTACCGGTATCAGTGTGGGGATTCTGGTGCGGTCGCCGGCGTACTGGCCGTTTGCGCTGGGCGCGATGATCTCGATTACGTCGAAGTATGTGCTGCGCTACAAAGGACGCCACCTGTGGAACCCATCCAACCTTGGCATCTCGGCGCTGCTGTTTCTCGCGGGCGATATAGTGGCGAGCCTCAGCATTCAGTGGGGGAATTTTCTGCTGCCGCTGCTGGTGATCTGGGCGCTGGGCGCGGTGATTATCTGGCGGCTCAGGCGCTTTCATATCACGGGAACGTATGTGGTTTTCTTCCTACTGTTTGCGGTGCTGCGGAGCTGGATTACGGGGAGTCCGGTGCTGTCGGAGATCTCTCCGATTACCGGTCCCGAGTACCAGCTTTTTATCTTCTTCATGATTACGGACCCGAAGACGACCGTGAAGAGCAGGAGGGGGCAATGCGCGGTCGCGTTTGCAGTGGCGCTGGTTGAGATGGTGATGCGATTGGATCGCGTGATTTATGCGCCGTTCTATGCGCTGTTTTTCGTTGGCCCTATCGCGTTGCTGGTTGAGATGTGGTGGCAGTCGAGGCGGGTACAGGTGGCTGCGGCAACGGCATGAAGGGTCTCGTCAGGATCGGAACATTCAACGAAGGTGGACGACGCAGGTGATGGCAAGACGCAGAGCAGAAGTGGGTTTTTGTTTGTTGATCCTGATTGCGTGCGGCGGATGCAGGCAGAAGACGGCTGCGCCGGTCGGCGAAACGGCGCTACCTGCGGCATCTGCGAAGGTCGCTCAGTCGCCGGCAAGCACGGCTGCTGAGCCAGTGGAGCAGCGTCCATCCGGCCCGATCCAGTTCACCGACATTACGGCGAAGGCGGGCATTCACTTTACCCACAACAGTGGCGCGTTCGGGAAGAAATATCTTCCAGAGACGATGGGCAGCGGCGTGTGTTTTATCGACTACGACCGTGATGGACTACAGGACATCTTCCTCGTCAACTCGATGGACTGGCCCGATCATAAGACGCGCACGTCGTATCCTGCGCTTTATCACAATAACGGAGACGGCACCTTTACCGATGTGACGCGCAAGGCAGGGCTCGATGTCGAGATGTATGGCATGGGTTGTGCGGTGGGCGACTTCGACAACGATGGATATGACGATCTGTACGTTACCGCAGTTGGCAAGAACCATTTGTTTCGAAACCTGGGCAATGGCAGATTTTCGGATGTGACGGCGAAGGCTCGAGTTGCCGATCCCGGTTTTTCGACGAGCGCGATTTGGTTTGACTATGACAACGATGGCAAGCTCGATCTTTTTGTCTCGCACTATGTTGATTGGGCAGAGGCGAAGGACCAGTTTTGTTCGCTGGACAACAAGAATAAGTCGTACTGCACGCCGCAGGCTTACAAAGGGCAGAGTGTGACGCTATTCCACAATCTTGGGCATGGTGTGTTTCAGGACGTAACGAAGAAGGCCGGTTTGTACGACCCGACGAGCAAGTCGCTGGGGATTGCTACGTTGGACTTCGATCATGACGGCTGGATGGACCTGCTGGTCGCCAACGACACAGAACCGGACAAACTCTATCGCAACAACCACAATGGCACGTTTACCGATATGGGCGTCGCTGCGGGAATCGCGTATGGCGAGTCGGGCGCGACGCGCGCGGGCATGGGTGTGGATGCTGGAGACTTCGATCATTCGGGACGGCAGGGGTTGGTGATTGGCAACTTTACGAATGAAGGGTTGGCACTGTATCGCAACGCAGGTGACGGGCTCTTTCAGGATGTGTCGGTGGCTTCGGGAGTGGCCACGCCCTCGCTGAAGTCGCTGACGTTCGGGACGTTTTTCTTCGATTACGATCTGGATGGTTCGCTGGATCTTTTTGCTGCGAACGGTCACGTGGCCGACGACATCAGTGTGACGCAGCCTTCGCTGAAGTATGCAGAACCGCCGCTTCTGTTTCACAACAATGGGCGCGGCAGATTTGAAGATGTGATTTCGCACGTGGGCAAGGCGCTTGGGCGTCCACTGGTTGCGCGGGGCGCGGCGTATGCAGACATTGATAACGATGGCGATCTGGATTTGGTTGTGACGACGAGTAATGGCCCGGTTCATCTGTTCAGGAACGACAACGGCAACAAGAACGATATGCTGCGTGTGAAGCTGGTGGGTTCGCGGTCGAATCGCGACGGCATTGGCGCGAAGGTGACGCTGACGACGAATCGTGGGCTGCGGCAGTTCGCTATGGTGAAGAGTGGGTCGAGCTATCTTTCGCAGAGTGAACTGCCCCTGACGTTTGGGTTGGGCAAGCCGGAGGGCGGCACTGTGTTGAAGCTCGAAATTATATGGCCCAGCGGGCGGAGAGAGTCCATCCAAGGCATCAAGCCGGATCAGTTCCTGACTGTTGAGGAGGGGAAGGGCATCGTTTCGGCTAAGCCGATAGTCTTTACTCCTCTTGCAAAGTAGGCGCTTGTCTGAGAAGACTTCTGTGAAGACTTGTGCTGCCATTAGAAAATGCGGTGGTTCTTACCCGTTGGCGTTGCTCGGGGCCAGAAGGACGGCGTGAGTCTGTAGGCCTAAAAACCGCAACGTTCGAGGAGTTTACGCATGTCTTCCGGAGTGGCTTGAAGTTTGGGGGCGGCTTCGATGAGGTCTCGTGGGTCTACGGGATACCAGTTTCGTCGGCTGTGGTTGCCTAGGCCCGCTACGTTGAAGGGTTCGATCATGCGGAGGATGTCTTCAGAAAGTTCGTGTGCCTGATCTTTGGTGTGCAGATGCAGAGCGCGTTGGCAGAGCCTGGCGCAGGCTGGGCCGAACGTGGAGTTGTCATGGAGTAAGAACGACGGGGCAAGCCCGGATTTGCCTAGACGTCGGGCGGTCTCGGTGAAGCTGACGGCGGCGAAGTAGAGCAGCGACAATGAGATGAAGGTAGGGAAGTTGTCGAGATTCGTGTAGAGCGCGGCGATGATGCGCGCGGCAGCGAGGAGATCGGCTTCGGTTTTGGCGGCGTAGGCTGCAAGCTGAGATTCGAGTTCTGGAGATTTCCAGCTTTGCTCGATGATTTCGGCGATGCGGCCGATGCCGAGCAGGGTGAGCGGGAAGCCGGTGGAGAGGAGTGGGTCCACGAAACCTGCGGCGGAGGGAAGCAGTGCCCAGCGTTTGCCTGAGATGGCGTCGCTGAGGAATGAGATGCGCGGGATGTGGCTGAAGGGTTGGGTGGGTTTTGCATTTGTGAATTGCCGTTGGAGCGCCGGGATGTGTTCCAGGATGCAATGCCACGCGGCGGCGCCTTCGCTGAGGTTGTATTGCGCAGCGGAGATGTCGGTTGCGGCAATGCCTGCGCTGGTGATGCCGTTGTTGAATTGGAGGACCCAGATCCAGCCGCCATCGAAGACGTGATGAACCGCTGCGCTGTCTACTGGGTACGGCGGCGTATCTTGCTGAGGGAGTTGCGATTCGAGTTTGTCTACGCCGGAGAAATGGCTGTAAAGGGCCTGCGTCTGCGGAAAGTCGGGGAGCAGCTTTTCGCTGAGGTTGAGTGCGCGATGGAGAAAGCCGCGCGGGCCGGAGGCATCGATGAGAAAATTGGCGTTGATCTGTAGCGGCTTGCCGTGGCGCGTGGCTTGGAGATGGATTGCGTCTGCTGAATCGGTGATGGCGGTGATGCGCGTTTCGTCGAAGTACTCGACCCCGAGGTTTTGGGCTTCGCGGACGAGGAAGTGGTCGAAGTCGGCGCGGTACCAGTGTGTGTCGGCGATGTGGTCATGAGGACTGGCGGCGACGAGGAGTTGATGCTTGCGATCTGGGGGAAACGGAGTTGGGTGGTCGAGGTTGTGATGGTAGAAGGTGAATCCGCGCTTGAGGCCGCAGGCTACTTCGGAATGCGCGGCCTGCCAGGTTCCCCACTTGCAGAGCGGGCGGATGGCAGGGAGGTCATAGCGGGTGGCGAGTTCTTCGAGCAGGAGGTTGGCGAGGGGCGTAGAGGACTCGCCGATGACAACGCGAGGGTGCGCACCGCGTTCGATGAGAATGACGGAGTGGCCGAGGCGACGAGCGATCATGGCGAGCAGCGAGCCGCTGAAGCCGGAGCCGACGATGGCGAGGTCGTAGTGCCGGTTCACGAGCGCGCCTCGCAGACGTTGCAGTGAATCGGAGGGAGTAGCTTCTGTTCGAGGTTCATCCTCCGGAGGCGTTCGATGCGTGGAGGGCCGCAGTTCGCGCAGGTTGGTTGAATGTCCCAGAGGTCGGTGAAGACGCGGCCTCGGTTGATGGTGAGGCCGTAGACTGCGGCGGCTTCGAGTGTGGCGAGTTTTGGCGGAGTGAATTCGTTGGTGGCTTGTAGGTGCTCTATCGCGCCGTTGCCTCCGCGCGTGGGGATGAGCGTGGCGGCGGTGGCGCCGGAATCGAAGGCGAAGTCGAGCGAGCGGGCGGCCCACTCGACAGATTCCTCTTCGCGCATGAAGGGCGGCTGGACGAGGATGAAGACGCGGAGTGCAATTTTGTTTTGTTGGAGGAAGTCTGCTGCGCGTTTGAACTGGTCGAGCGTCATGCGCTTGTTAAGTTGCGCGAGGACCTGTGGGTGGGCGGTTTCGAGGCCCATTGCTATTTCGAGTTGGCCGTCGATTTTGTTTTTGAATGACAGGCAGGCTTGGTTGATGAGTGATGGGTGGCACTCGACGATGAGTCGATCGAACTTTGCCACAAGATTGGCGATGGGTGAGTGGTCTTCCGGCGGGATGGCGTGCGGGTCGAAGAAGCTGCCTGCGTTGTAGAGCTTGATGTGGCGGGCGGGCGGGAGCTGGCTGAGCGCACGTTTGATCTGTGCGGGTATGGCTCCGATGGGGACCGTTGTGGGGAGTGTGTTCTTCCAGAGATCGCACATGACGCAGCGGAAGGGGCACTCGCGGTTGGTGAGGAAGACGGTGGCTACGGGGACGATTTTGTTTTCGGCGGAGTACTCGTCTTCGACAAGGTAGGCGTAGGGGCGTTGCGGGTCGAGTGTGTTGCGTGCCGGTCGCTGTGTGACGATCCAGTGGTCGCGTTGCGCCGGGTTGGTTGGGTAGAGAGAGGACATGGGTCAGCGAGTCGGGATTACGAAGCTAAAAGCAGGTCCTCCCGCTTCGCGGAAGGAAGACAATAGGGAGTTGGCTGGTGGAGTGTGTCTTTCCCACCCATCGCATGAAGCGGCGATGAATGGGCAGCCGGAGGTTGTTGGCTGGATGAGAGGGAGATTCCTCCGCTGCGCTGCGGAATGGAAATATAAAAAACTGCGGAATGGAAATGCAAAAGGGCTGCGAGATAGAAATGCGTTGAAGGCCTCCATAGCCGGCTTATTGGTAGAGCGAGAGGAACTGTCTGCGGTACTCGGCCTCGCGGTGTGGAAGGCGCTGGCGTAGTGCGTCTTCGGGGAGTGCGCCGTGCTGGAAGCGGCGCTTAGGGAAGACAGGCATTTTGATTCCGGTAATGGAGGCGACGCCGCGTGAGACGATCTCGCCCTTGAGTTCGTAGAGGCGTGGGACGTTGTATTCGGTGAGGTCGATGAAAGGAATTGCTTCCGCAACCGCGATGACGTTGGGGCGGGTGAAGGGGCTGAAGCCCTGGAAACCGAAGTGGTGCGCTGGTGCGTAGGTGCGAGTATAGGAGCGGCTGAGGCCGCCCGAGTAGGTGAGCGAGTGCTTGATTTTGCCGACACCCCAGCCTTCCTGGTAGAGCATTTGATTGTGGATGACGCTGGTGATAGTGAGCTCGGGGTTCTCTTCGATGGGATAGTCCTTGAGGTTCTCGTCGCCGCCATCGCCGTCGATGAGGTGCAGCCAGTTGGGGTAGCGGGCGCGGATTCCGCGGCAGAGGGCGAGCGCCATGGTTGCCGATTCGATGTCGAGGGGCTTGTAGTCTTCGGTGATGCGGATGGTCTCGGCTGGATTGAGCGTGGCGGGATCGGCTTCGATGGGTTCGAGGAAGAGTTCGAGGTCGAGCTGTTTGAGGAAGGCGCGTGCCTGCTGGAGGTCGGGGCCGTTGCCGAGGTCGAGCGTGAAGGCCTTGAGACGCGCGGGGTTCATGCCGAGCTTTCGCATGACATGATACGTGGTGAGGAAGATGCTGCCGCTGTCGATGCCTCCGGAGAACGCGACGGCGATGGGTTCGGAGGTGGGGATGCGCTGGAGCCACTGAGCGATCTCTTCGGCGAGCGCAGAGATGTAAGCGTGGCCGATGGTGTCGAGGTTGGGCGGTAGCGTGGCGGAGGTTGGCGCAAAGAAGCGCGTGTAGACGGGGTCGGGATCGGGGCAGCCGATGAGTTGGAGATCGACGATGTGGTGTGCGGGCACCATGCGGGTGTAGCTGGGATGGAACTGTGCGTCGAGGCCTTTGGAACGGAGCCAGTTGTAGATGGTGTCGATGCGTGAGGCGACGATGAGCGCGGGGCCTTCGGCGCGTTTGGCGAGGAAGTAGCGCATGGGGCGGTCGAGCGAGCGGGCCATGCGGACGGTCTTGCCGGATTTGGCGAGCAGCGCGAAGGAGCCTTGGATGCCGCGGACGGCTTCGGCGGGCTGGCTGAAGAGAAGCGCGCGGGCTTCGTCGAGGGTCAGGTTATAGAGTCGGTTGGCTTCGGGATCGAGAAGATCGACGACGCGTTCGATGTAGTGATTCATGGGCGGTTCCTCGACTGTGCCAGTCAAGTTTACCAAGTGTTCGCAGGCGGTTCATGAGCGGGAATCCGGCGCAGGAGGCTGTGTGTCAGGCTCCCCAGGCAATCTTCGGAACCAGATGTTCGGGCGCGAGGTAGCCGGGGAAGTTTGGCGATAGCAACATACCGTGCGGTCTGGGGACGAGTTTTCCGTTGCTGACCCACTCGGTGCCGCGCTCTTCGAGATGGGCCACGAGGCGCTCTCTCCACAGCTTCAGTTGCGGTGCATGTTCCTCCGAAGCGGCAAGGTCTTTGAGTTCGTGGGGGTCGTTTTCCAGATGGAAGAGTTGCTCGTCACCGTGGAGCGCGTGATAGAGATACTTCCATCGCCCGTCGGTGAGTCCGTTCCAATGGATCTCGGGGCCGTAGCAGATGTTGTGTTCGAGGTCGATGTACTCGCGCCAGCCTTCGCCCCTGGAGCGAACAAGTTGCAGCAGGCTCTTTCCTTCGATGCTTTCGGGGATGGAAGCGCCTGCGGCGTCGAGAAAGGTGGGTAGGACGTCCCGGAGTTCTACGGGGTTGGGAATGACCTGCCCTGCGGCGCCCAGGCCCATGCCGGAGGGCGGCCGCATGATCATGGGAACGTGTGCGGACTGCTCGTAGCCATATCCCTTCCGCCAGAGATTCTGGTCGCCCAGCATGTCGCCGTGGTCGGAGATGAAGAGGATCAGCGTCTCGTCGAGAAGCTTGCGCTTTTCGAGTACTTCGAGAATGCGGCCTATCTGCTCATCCACGAAGCTGACGGAGCCGTAGTAGCCCTGGCGCGAGCGGCGGACTTCGTCTGCGGGCAGTTTTCCATGCCAGAGCTCGTTGCCTGGTCCGCTGCGTTGTTCGAATCGGCTGGCCCAATCGGCGACCTGTGGTTCGGGCAGTGGAGTGTCTTCGTACATCTTGAAGAATCGCTGCGGGGCGTCGTAGGGGCTGTGCGGACGAATGAAGCTCACCTTTAGAAAGAAGGGCTCGGTCCGCTCATAACTCTGGAGAAAGCGGACTGCGGTTTCGCCGGTCCAGTGGGTGGCGTGCATCTCTTCTGGGAAGGCGAACGGCACGCCACGATGGTCGTTCCAGCTCAGGCCAGTTGCGTGTGGGTCTTTATCGGGCATCTGCGACCAGAACCATGCCTCGTAGTCGCATCGCGCCTCCCAGGAGGATTCGTGCTGGGGCTGTTCGCTGTGGAACCAGTAACTGCAATGCTCGTCGGTGATGAGGTGGTGGTAGCCGTGGGGATTGCGGATGGGATAGTAGTGGTTCTTGCCGATGGATGTAGTGTAGTAGCCGGCAGCTGCCATTGACGTGGCCTTTTCGACAGGATAGGGCCGCGAAGCCATGTGTCCATAACCAAGCAAGCCATTGCGCCAAGGGCCCATCCCTGTGAGCAGTGCGCTACGCGCGGGCGTGCAGGTGGGCGTACAGGAATACGCCGATTGAAAGCGGATGCCTTCGCCGGCGAGGCGGTCCAGATTGGGAGTATGGATGTGGGGATTGCCATAGGCCCCGAGGCAATCGACCCTCCACTGATCGCCCATCAGGAGCAGAATGTTAGGGCGGTCGCGCTTGACGGTGTTCACGCTGTATTGCGCTGCGGGCGGCTGGCTGTTGCCCTTGAGTCTACTGCCAACGATGGCAGCGCCTCCGAGACCTACAAAGCTGCGTCGATTCATCCGTCATACTCCCTATTACGGCGATTCAAATTCACCGGCCCGCGCTCTGCCAGTCGAGGACGACCTTGCCGGAGTTGCCGGAGCGCATGGCGTCGAAGCCCTTTTCGTACTCGTTCCATGGCATCCGGTGCGTGATGACTTTGCCGATGTCGAGGCCTGATTGCAGCATCACGGTCATCTTGTACCAGGTCTCGTACATCTCGCGCCCGTAGATGCCGCGAAGGGTGAACTGGTTGAAGATGACCTTGCTCCAGTCGATGGACATTTCGGAAGGTGAGGGGATGCCGAGCATGGCGACCTTCGCGCCATGGCTGAGATTGGAGAGCATGTCTCGAAATGCTGTGGCGTTGCCGGACATCTCAAGCCCGATGTCGAAGCCTTCCAGCATCCCGAGCTTTTTCTGCGCGTCGCCGAGTGTGGTCTCGCGTGGGTTGATCGCGAGTGTTACGTTGGCTGCGGTGCGCGCGAGTTCGAGCCGGTATGGGTTCAGGTCGGTAATGACGACATGGCGCGCGCCAGCGTGTTTGGCGACTGCGGCGGCCATGATGCCGATGGGGCCTGCGCCTGTTACGAGAACGTCTTCGCCCAGGACGGGAAACGCGAGCGCAGTGTGGACGGCGTTTCCAAAGGGATCAAAGATCGCCGCGACATCGAGCGGGATGTCGGGCGTGTGCCGCCAGATGTTGGTCATGGGGAGCACAATATATTCCGCGAAGGCACCGGCGCGGTTGACGCCGACGCCCTGGGTGTGGGCGCAGAGATGGCGGCGTCCGGCGAGGCAGTTGCGGCAGCGTCCGCAGACGACATGACCTTCCCCACTGACACGGTCGCCGGGATGAAAGTCGGCGACGTTGGAGCCTACTTCGACGATCTCGCCGACGAACTCGTGGCCGATGACGAGCGGGACGGGGATGGTCTTCTGCGCCCAGGAATCCCACTCGTAGATGTGGAGGTCCGTTCCGCATATGCCGGTGGCGAGCACACGAATTTTGACGTCGTTGATGCCTACCTGAGGTTCTGGTACGTCTTCAATCCAGAGGCCGCGTTCTGCACGGGATTTTACAAGGGCTTTCACATTTCACCTCACATTGGAACAATACAAAACATTCTCAAACAATGCAAAAGGAAATATGAATTGCCTTGAACCTACCTAAAGGCTGCGGTGATTATGAAATGGCTGCCAGCGATTCCTTGATGGTGGGGAATTGGCCGGACTCGACGGCAGAGCGGCGGATCTGGTGGAAGCCAGCGAGGATGTGATTGGCCTTGGCGAGTGCTTCGATGCGTTTGGCGTAGGCTTCGAGCTTTGGGCCCGGAATGGCGAAAAGGGCGACGCCGTCGGTGAGGGTGTCGAGATAGGCGCGCGCTCCGCAGCAACCGAGGCTGAGCGCGGCGCGGCCGGTGTTGATGACCTGCGGGACAACGGCGCAGGCAGGTCGGCCCAGGGCGGGCGGGTTGCCGGATTCGACCTGCTGGGCAGCTTCGGTGAGGATGAGGGTCTGGCCGGCATTGACGAAGAGGAGGACGACGTCTGGTGGGAGCGGCGTTTCGGCGAGCGGGCTGTAGAGGATGTGCTTCGATTGCGATTTCAGTGCGGGAATCTGCGCAAGGTCCTGCTCGGTGACATAGCCGAGGTCGTTGAGCACCTTGAGGGTGTCGGCGAGGTCGGTGTGTGTGTTCGCCGACATGGGCAGGTTGTGCGTATAGCAGCCAATGGCGCAGAGCGCGTGGTCTTCTGCTGAGGTGGCGAAGACGCTGGAGGTAGCGTCCTGCCAGAAGCGGCAGCCTGCGGGAGCCTGTGTGGTACGTCTGGAGATACCGGCGGGGACGGCGTCGGCGAAGGAGATGGCGATGGGCGGCTGGAGGAGTTCGAGCGCATCGTTGAGCAGATAGGCGAGATTTGCGTAGTGCTCCGTGTGAGTGGCGTGCATGGTTATCCTTGTATGCTCTTGTGATTTTCGATTGGAGATTGTTCGCTGGCAGTGAAACCCATCTCAGCGATGAGCGACTGGATGGTGGTTGTGGTGATGACTTTGGGCTCGTACTCGATGGTGGTGATGGCTTCGGGGTAGGTGGAGTGCGAGCGCAGAATGCCCTTGTTGCGGCGAAGCATCACGTCGAGGCCGACGGCGCAGGTGACGCAGGAGAAGCCCTTGATCTTGTAGGTGACGGTTTGGGCTTTGGCTTCGGTGCAGCCGGTGGCGAGCGTGCCTGCTCCGGCGAAGGTGAGGAGTTGGAGGAAGTTTCGGCGGATCACGGGTGGCTCCTTATGTCCGGGTCTGTGTTGGCGGTTCCGAACGGAGAATGTCTTGCCGCTACGGGAAAATGCGGGGATTCTTCGCTGCACTCAGAATGACAAGTGAACAAATCGCGGGTTCTCGGCAGGACAATCATTCGCGTACCTATTTTGCGGTGGCGGAGCCGGCCTGGTACTTCCAGGCGGTCTCGCGGCTGGCGTGGTCGGAGAAGCTGGTGTCGGTGTATTCGGAGAAATCGATCTTTTTCTTGAGGACTCCGGTTTCAATCATGAGGTCGCGGACCATGTCGAAGTCGGCCTTGCGTGGGGCGAGCGGGCTGTAGGTGACGCGGTCCATGGGTTTGGTGAGCGCCCAGCGGAGGAGCGCGGGCTTCTGGTTGTAGTAGAAGCGACCTACGAAGTCGGCGGCGTCTTCGCGGTTGGGCTTGCTCTTGTCGAGCCAGAGGCCGGAGCGGGCGATGCCGTCGACGAGGACCTGCACGGCTTCGGGGTTGTGGTCGATAAGGTCCTGACGAACGACGAGGATGCAGGACATGTAATCGGGCCAGTAGTCGCGGGCCTGGAAGAGGATGCGGCCGTAGCCGGCCATCTCGGCTTGCGAGGGGAAGGGTTCGCCCATGACGAAGCCGTCGATGGCACCGGCGGCGAGCGCACCGGAGACGTCGGGAGGGGCCATCTCGACCATGTGGATGCTGTCGGGCGGCATGTGCCAGACTTTCATGGCGCGAAAGAGGATGAGGCGCTCGTCGGAGAAGCGGCTGGGGATGGCGACGGTGCGGCCCTTGAGATCAGCGAAGGCTTTGATGGGACCGTTTTTGCTAACGACCATCGCGCTGCCGTAGCGATGGCCGAGATAGACGACTTTGATGGGCACGCCCTGCGCCTTGAGTGCGATGGCCATGGGTGCGACGATGAAGGCGGCTTGCACTTTATTTGAGATGAGCGCTTCTTTCATCTCGGGGAAGCCCTGGAACATGCGCGGGAGAAAGAGTTCGCCGTTCTCGGAGTATTTGGAGATGTAGTCGGTGACGGGGCAGGTGAGCTGGCAGGTGACGGGAAGGTAGGCGACGATGATTTTGCGTTTAGCTTCGGGGCGGTAGTCGTTGAGCACGGCGGCCCAGTTGACGTTGAGCCAGGCGTGCAGGCCGGTGATGACGATGAGCCACGCGGCAGCGGAGAGGAGGAGGATTTTTTTGAGGGACCAGCTTTTAAGAGGCATTGCGGAACCCCCAGCGGACGGATTTGATACGTTCGAGGCGGCGGAAGGCGAGGTCGAGGATAAGGCCGATGACGCCGATGAGCAGCATGGCGGCGACGACGAGGTCGTAACGCTTGCCGGAGTTGCGCGAATCGATGATGAGATAGCCGAGGCCGGAGTCTACGGCGATCATCTCTGCGGCAACGACGACCAGCCAGGCGATGCCGAGCGCGATGCGCAGGCCGATGAGGATCTGCGGAAGCGCGGCGGGGAAGATGACTTTGCGGAGAAGCTCGGCGGGCGTGAGGCCGAAGTTGCGGCCAGCGCGACGGTACATGGCTGGGACGTTGGAAACTCCGTTGATACACGCGACCACGATGGGAAAGTATGCGCCGAGGAAGATGAGGAAGATGGCCGCGTCGTCGCCGACGCCGAAGAGGATGATGGAAACGGGGATCCAGGCGATGGGGCTGATGGGCCGCAGGAGTTGCATGGTGGGGTTGACCACCTGATCGGCAGCGGGATACCAGCCGAGGGTGAGGCCGATAGGCACGCCGAGCAGAACGGCTGCACCGAAGCCGATGGCGACTCGGCGTAGCGAGTCGGCGATGTCTCCCCAGAGCACGTGTTGGTGGATGAGCTCGACCATGCCGCGTTCGACTTCGCGTGGTGAAGGGAAGATGCGCGTGTGGCTCCAGAGGACGGCGTAGTGCCATAGCGCGAGAAAGAGCGCGCAGGCGAGCAGGGGCCAGAAGTACTGCTCCCATTTTTTCGGAGTGGCGAGGGCGTTCATACTTTGTGGGCCAGTCCTATCTGCTGGAAGATGCCGTCGCGGAGTTCGAGGTAGCGCGGGTCACTGAGGTTGCGCGGGTGCGGGATGTCGATCTCGACAATCTGCTGGATGCTGGCTGGACGCGAGTTGAGGACGACGACGCGGTCGGCGAGCTGGACGGCCTCGTCGATGTCGTGGGTGACGAAGATGATGGTCTTACGCTCTGCCTCCCAGATGCGCAGGAGTTCGCCGCGCATGACGAGGCGCGTGATGGAGTCGAGCGCGCCGAAGGGCTCGTCGAGAAAGAGCATGTCGGGGTTGACGGCGAGGGCGCGGGCGACTTCGAGGCGCTGCTTCATGCCGCCGGAGAGTTCGTTGGGGTAGGACTGCTCGAAGCCTTCGAGGCCGACCATCTTGATGTAGTGGGTGATGCGGCGGGCGCGTTCGTCGCGCGGAAGTTTGGCGAGGCCGAAGCCGATGTTGCCTTCGACGGTGAGCCAGGGGAAGACGCCGCGCTCCTGAAAGACAAAGATGCGGCGAGCGTCAGGACCGGTGACGGGTTCGCCGTCGATGCGGATGGCTCCGCTGGTGGGCTGGAGGAAGCCCGCCATGGTGTTGAGCAGCGTTGATTTGCCGCAGCCGGATGGGCCGAGCAGGCAGATGAATTCACCTTCGCGGACTTCGAGGTTGATGTCTTCGAGTACGGGCGTGGTTTTGCCATCGCGGGTGAAGGTCATGTTGACGTGATCGACCGAGAGTTTGGTTGCGGTCATCGTCGGGGTGGCGTCTTCGGTGAAGGACATGGTGTATGGCATCGATTATTCCTCAGCATAGCCCCAGCGGAAGGATTTGACGTGTTCAAGCGAGCGTATGGCGAGATCGAGCGCGAGACCGATGATGCCAATGATGGCCATGCCTGCGACGACGAGGTCGTAGCGGTTGCCTGCGTTGCGCGCATCGACGATAAGAAAGCCGAGGCCGGAGTCTACGGCGATCATCTCCGCGGCAACGACGACTAGCCAGGCAATGCCGAGCGTAATGCGGAGGCCGACGATCAGTTGCGGAACGACTGCCGGATAAAGGACGCGGCGGACGATTTGTGTGGGCGTGAGGCCGAAGTTACGTCCGGCGTTGATGTAGACCGCGGGAACATTCTGGACGGCATTGATGGCGGTGAGCAGGAGTGGAAAGAAGCAGCCGAGGAAGATGAGGAAGATGGCGGCGAGGTCTCCGACGCCGAACCAGAGGATGGCGATGGGTATCCAGGCGAGTGGGGAGATGGGACGCAGGAGTTGAATGATGGGGTTGAAGGCCATCTCGGCGCGACGATACCAGCCGATGGTCAGGCCAAGCGGGACGGCGAGGACGACGGCGAGGGCGAATCCCCAGGTGACGCGAAAGAGGGAGGCGACGATGTATTTGAGGAGCAGCTTGTGGTGGATGAGGTAGGCGATGCCGCCGAGTGTCTGCCACGGGCTGGGAAGGATGTGGATTGGATGCAGATCGATCGCTATCTGCCAGAGAACAAGCAGAACGGCGATGAATGCGATCGGCCGAAGCCGGACGAGCAGTTTCAAGACTCGACCTCTTTGGGGGTGCAGGATCATGTTAGCCGGAAGATGGGTGTCGTACCTCATCCGAAAGGTTGAGATTTGTTGATGCTATGGGAAAAAGCAGGTCCTCCCGCCTGTGGCGGCAGGATGACAACTGAATAATGGCTGAGCAAGTGTGTACTTTCCCACCCATCGCAAAAAGCGCGATGGATGGGGCACCCGGATTTGTAATTTTCAGTATCTGAAGCGGTAGCGGAGTTCGCCGTAGATCTGGCGCGGGTCGTTGTAGTGGAAGCCGCCGAAGGTGAGGCTGTTGTCGAGCAGGACGCGGCGGTTGGCGATGTTGGTTGCAGTGATGGAGGCTGAGATCTTCTCGCTGAAGGTTTTGTGAAGCGAAAGGTCGAGAGTGGTGTGTTCTGGGAGATAGTCGTTTGGGTAGATGTCGTTGGGATCGCCGTTGACGAAGCCGGAGCCGTAGTAGACGTTGGCTGAGGCTGTGGTGCGCCAGGGTAGGGCTGCGGTGAAGCCTGCATTGAGAGTGTTGCGCTGGTCGTGGTCGAGCGGTTCGTAGTTGAAGCCTGCATCGCATTGGGGCGAGGAGATGGGTGTGCAGATGAGGCCGCCGGTGATGGCTCCGCGTTGCTCTGCTATCTGGTTCGAGTAGGCGAGGTGAGCCTGCACGCGATGCCAGAGCTGCGGTGAGCGGAGGCTGAGTTCCCAGGCGCGGACGAGTGCGCCGTCGATGGTAACGGGAAAGTAGATGCTGGAGTCGCCGAGGTTGGCGTGGTCGAGGAAGTTGTTGATGCGCGTGCGGAAGGTGTCGGCGTCGAGCAGCCAGCCGCGGAAGGGAATCTGCACGCCGAACTGGTGCTCCTCGTCGCGCTCGCCGTGGAGCGGCGTGAAGGCGGTGTTGTTGGCGTTGGCAAATTGCACGAGTGGGCCGGAGGCGGTGAGCAGCGGAGGCGGTTGATAGAAGCGTCCGTAGAAGCCGCGAAAGACCCAGTTGAGTTTGGGCACGAGGATGGCTGCGCCGATGCGCGGGCTGGTTGCGTCTTCGGTGATCTCGCCTTGAAAGTGCGACTGACGCACGCCGGCGATCAGTGTGAGCCATGGAGTGGCCTTGAAGTTGTCGGAGATGTACTCCTCGACGAGGCCGCCGTTGGCGCTGGCCGGAGTGGTGAAGGGTGGCGTGCCACTGCCATTGTTGAAGATTGCGCCGAAGCGGTTGACGTCGTGCTGGCCGAAGGAATAGAGGCCCGCTTCGATGGTGTTGCGTGCAATGGTGGTGGTGACGGAGGCTTGAGCACCGGCGTAGTTTGAGGTGCGATGCGCGGTTGTGGCCACGGGCGTGTCGTCGGGGTGGGAGTCGTAGTTGGCGCGGTTGTAGTGGTAGAAGGGCGAGAGCTGGAGGACGGTGGAGGCATTGAAGGTATGGAGCCAGGAGAATGCGGCGAGGCCGTCGGTCTCGTGCTGGCCGTCGCGCAGGCCGCTGGAGTCGTACTGCCGGTTCTCAGGGCTGTCGGGATTGGGATCGTAGGGGATCTGGAAGTAGTCCGCGCGGAGTTGAGCGACGAGGCGAAGCTGGTCTTTGGGAGTGCGGTTGTTGATGAAGGAGGCAAAGGCTCCGTAGCCGTTGGCAGCGTCATGGAAGACCTGGCCGATGGGTGGAGCGAGTCCGTAGTCGCTGCGGTTGCCGGTGAGGCTGGCGTAGTATGCGGATTTCTCGCTGTGGTCGCCGAGGCTGAGCTGCGCCTCGGTTTGAAGGAAGCTGCCCGCGCTGAGTTTGAGTTCGGCCTGGCGGTCGCGCTCGAAGCCGGTGCGCGGGACGACGTTGAAGATGCCGTAGGTGCGGTCGCCGAGACCGGCGTTATAGCTGCCGCGCTGGATCTCGATGTAGTCGATGTCGGCGGGGTTGATCTGCGCGCCGAGGTTGGAGGCGATGTTGGTGTTGGGAATCTGAATGCCGTCGATGAGCCAACTGACCTGATGGCCGCCGCGCATGTGGAGCATGTCGTGGGTCATATAGGCTCCGGGGACGTAGTCGGTGATCATCGCGAGCGAGTTTGTGCGATCGGCACCGGGTGTTTCGGCAATCTGCTGGCGGCTGACGAGTGTGGTCGGCGTGACGGTATCGACGTTTGCGGAGTCAGCGATGGAGGTGACGGAGACGGACTGCTCGACCGTGCTGAGTTGCAACTCAAAATGCAGAATCGGCGATGTGTCGGAGGCGAGCGTGAGCGGCTGCCGGATGGCAGCGAAGTCGGTGTGCGAGACGGTGATGGTGTAGTCGCCGAGTGGAACGGACAGGATGGCGAACGATCCGTCGGACGCGGTGACGGTGGATCGGGTAAGGGCGGAGCTGGTGGAGTGAAGCTCGATGTGTGCGCCGGCGATGGGGCGGTGCTGCGGATCGTGAACAATGCCGCGAACCTGTGCGAAGATGGCGGCGCGGGCGGCGGGATGGCCGGCGAAAACAAAGGCGATGAAGAGCAGAATAATTTTGCGCATGGGTCTCTCGGTTTAATCTCTGGGTTTAGGAAACAGTCCTCCCGCCATGCGGGGGCGTGACAGCAAAGGCGCGCTGAGCGAGCGTATACATTCCCATCCATCGCATGAGATCGCGATGGATGATGCACCCGAGCGTTAGTGCTGTTTGAAGGAAAGGCAAACGCAGATCCTCCCGCTACGCGGAAGGATGACAGCTTTTGCTCAATGGCTTTCCGGGATGGCTATATTTGCTGAACGGGAGGGCCGCGCTTTTGGTGTGGAAATTTGACGTTGCTTTTGGAGCGAGTCTCGGCGTGCAGTGTGACCGAGGCGGCAGCGGCCGGGGTGGCAAAGACGAAGGTGCTGGCCTGTATCTGGGCGTGAGTGACGCGGACAAGCGTCGCAGGGCGAGGATATGCCGGGCACTTTTCGGGGATGGAGGAGAATGCGGGGTCGTTCGATGCGGATGCGGAAGGCATCTGCATGTTGCAGTGGTGGGCACCGTTGCGGCGGCAGCACGCTGGAAGGTTCGCATCGGAGGTTGCCGTCAGCGCGAACAGGGGCGAGACCAGCGGCAGGTTGAACAGCAGCAGCAACGAGATGGCGAGAAGACGCCGCACAGCTTGATTGTACAGAGATGGCGCAATCGTCGTATGGATGCGTTGTGCGGATAGCGGCTTACCTTTTATCATGGAAGGATGACAGAGGTTTTGGAGCAGGAAACCAAGGGAACGCAGGCGCATACGGCGAAGTACACGCGCAACAATCCATATATTTCGAGGGTCCTCTATAACGAGCTACTGACGTCGGCGGACTCGGAGAAAGAGACACGGCACATCGAGCTGTCTCTTGAAGACGGCATGACGTATACACCGGGCGATGCGGTGGCCATCATTCCGGAGAACCGGGCGGAGGCTGTGGCTGAGACGCTCGCGGCGCTGGGGTTCAAGGGCGATGAGCGTGTGCTGGATCACTACAAGGTGGAGATCGGCCTGGAGGAGGCGATCAGGACCCGGTTGGGCATCGGCAAACTGGCGCGCGGCAGCCTGAACCAGTTTGCGAAGCTGGCTCCGGAGAACGAGAAGCTGAAGGCGCTGACCGGGCCGGAGCACAAGGCGCAGGCTGAGGAGTATTGCTGGGGGCGCGAGTTTGTGGATCTGGCACTGGATTTTCCCGGAGTGGTGACGGACCCGCAACAGTTGTTTCACGTGCTGCAACGGCTGACGCCCAGAATGTATTCCATCGCATCAAGCCAGGCACTGCACAAAGACAATGTGCAGACGACGGTTCGTGTGGTGCGGTATGACTCGCATGGACGCCACCGGCAGGGCGTTGCCAGTGGGCAGCTTGGCGACCGCGCGGCTACGGGCACCACGTTACCGATCTTTTTGCATTCCAATAACAACTTCCGACTGCCCGAAGATACGAATGCGCCGGTGATTATGATTGGCCCCGGCACGGGAATTGCGCCGTTCCGCGCGTTTTTGGAAGAGCGGCAGGCCACCGGGCAAAAGGGACAGAACTGGCTCTTCTTTGGCGAGCAGCGGCAGGCTTCGGACTTTCTCTATAAGGACCAATTTCTGGCGATGGTGAAGGATGGCGTGCTCACGCACCTGGACACGGCGTTTTCGCGCGACCAGCAGAAGAAGGTTTATGTGCAGGACCGGATGCGGGAGAAGGCGACGGAGCTGTACAAGTGGCTACAGCGCGGTGCGTACTTCTACGTCTGCGGAGATGCCAGCCGCATGGCCAAGGACGTCGAGACGGCGCTGCTGGATACGATTGCAAAGGGATCGAACGGCACGCTCGACTTTGCCGCTGAGTACCTTTCGGCGATGAAGAAGCAGAAACGGTATCAGCGCGACGTGTATTAGTCCTGAGTGCTGATCGCAAAACGCATGTGGTCCGGCATAGGCTGGGCCACATCCTTTTGGATTGGAGATGGTGATGAACATCGTCGTATATGGAGCTACGGGGAAGGCTGGGAGTTGCATCGTGAAGGAGCTGGTCGCACGTGGCCACAAGGTGACGGGTGTGGCGCGGAATGTTGATTCGCTGAAGGGGCGGCCGGGAGTAGTGACAAAGGTGGACGATCTCTCCAACGTGGATAAGATTGCGGCGGTGATTCAAGGTGCGGATGCGGTGGTGACGGCATATCAGCCTCCGTTCGACAACACCGATTTGCTTGTGGATGTGACGAAGCGCGAGATTGCCGCGGTGAAGTCGGCGGGTGTGCCTCGGCTGCTGATGGTGGGTGGCGCGGGGCTGCTGGAAGTGGCGTCGGGCATGACGCTGATGGACTCAGGACATTTGCCTGAGGTGTGGCTGCCGATTGCGCGGTCTCACAGGAAGGCGCTGGAGGCGTTACGAGCGTCAGATATCAACTGGACGTATCTGAGTCCGGCGGCATTTTTTGAGCCGGGAGAACGGACAGGAAAGTTTCGGCTAGGGACGAAGGAACTGATTGCCGATGCGAAGGGAGAGAGCCGGATTTCGATGGAGGATTATGCGATTGCGCTGGTAGACGAGATCGAGAATCCCCGGCACGAAAGAGGCTCGTTTTCGGTGGGTTGGTAAGGCGCGCTTAGACTCGGTGATGGTCTCCGCGCCAGTTGACGATGTTTTCCTTGATGGCTTTCGGGCAGAGGTTCTGGGTGAGAGTCTTGTGGACAAGTGCGGAAAGTTCTTCGTCTGATGCGAAGCGCAGGGCGATGAGCTGCGGCGTGGTGAGTTCGGAGATATGAGGAAGCTCGGCGGGGCCGAGGAGCGCCTGGAGGCGGAGCCGCTCTTCGAGACGGATGATGCGGTCCTGGAGCTTGAGGTCGTTCATTCGGCACTTCGTAGCCAGAATCAACAGAGCGATCGAAAGGATGATCCACCAGATGACGATGTGTGTGTGCGCGGACCAGTGACGAGCGGCGATGCAGATCGCGAAGAAGACGTTGAGGATGAAGACCGGAAAAACGAAGAAGTGAATCCAGGGATCGAAGCGGTGGTGGTTTTTAAGATTCTGTTCGATGGGCATCTTTGTACTTCCTTTCGGGCGTTTCGAATTGAAGGAGCGACTGGTTGATGCTGTGGCAAACAGCATAGCACCGACGAAATTCGGGTAGGCTTGTGAAATGGCTGGACTGAAGAAGCGGATTGGCGTGCATGTGGGCACGGCGGGCGGGGTGTGGACGTCCGTCGAGCGGGCCGTGGAGTCGGGAGCGAATACGTTCCAGATTTTCTCGGCGAGTCCGAGGATGTGGAAGGCTGCGCCGGTGAAGGCGGCGGACGCGACGAAGATGCTGGAGCTGCGGAAGCAATATGATGTGGGGCCGGTGGCAGTTCACGCGAGCTATCTGATCAATGTGTGCAGCCAGACAGGGAGTGTGCGGGCAAACTCGGTGACGGCCTTTCGCGGCGAGGTGGAGCGTGCGATGGCTCTGGGAGCGGAGTACCTAGTGCTGCATCCGGGGAGTTGGAAGGGATTGACGCGCGAGGAAGGGCTGCGGCTGGCGGCGGAGTCGATTGAGCGGGCGATTGACGGGATCGATTTTTCTAAGGTGATCAGCCCAGGAAAGGATTTTCGGATTCTGATTGAGAACACGGCTGGCGCGGAGTTTTCTCTGGGCGGAAAACTGGAGCAGGTCGCAGAGTTGGTAGAGACGTTGCGTGCTTCGGCGCCCGTGGCGGTGTGTCTGGATACGTGCCATGTGCATGTGGCGGGCTATGACATCGTGACGACGGACGGCTACATCGAGACGGTGAAGCTGGTGGAGTCCACGGTGGGGTTCGATGCGGTGAAAGTGTGGCACTGCAATGATGCGAAGGCGGCGATGGGCTCGAAGCTGGACAGGCACGAGCATATCGGTGAAGGGACGATTGGCGCGGAGGCGTTTCGGCGGTTGTTGCACGATGCGCGGTTCGCCCATGCGGCATTTATTGCGGAGACGCCGGTGGACGCTCCGGGCGATGAGGCGCGCAATGTCGGAGTGCTGCGAACGCTAGCTTCGGGGTGATGGCTTGTGATTGGACCTGAGGTTGCGATTGCGGCATTGCTGACGCTTGCGTTCTATTTGTACGCTGCGTTCTTTGCGATTTCACTGGATAGGCTCGGCGAACGGTGGCCGGTTTGCTTGTGGTTGGCTGCGCCCGGATTGCTTTGTATTCCGTATGCGCTGGTGGCTTCTTCGGCTGGGATGTTTCGCTGGGAGTGGTTGACGCTCTATGCGGTGTTGCCGATTGCGGTTGTGACGCTGCTTTGGCAGGCGAGGTGCATGGATGCCGCGGGGCGCGGGAACTGGCGTGATTTTCTAGTGCTGATGGTGCTCGGATTGGCGGTTGACCTGCGCTGGTTTGAAGCGGCATGGCCAGCGCGATTAGCGATTTTCAACAAGATGCTGCTCCTCGATGCGGCATCTACGGGTTTCTGGTGATGCGGCGGCTGGATGGGGCCGGCTTTGACCTGCGGCTGCGATGGCGCGATGCGAAGGTGGGGTTGCGCGAGTGGATGTATTATGTGCCGATTGCCGTGCCGCTTGGTTTGTGGCTTGGTTTTCTGCATCTGCATGGATTTCATGCTTCATGGGCCGGATCGGTGAAGTTGGCTGCTGCTGCGATGTTCACTTTCTTTTTCATCGCTGTACCGGAGGAGCTTTTCTTCCGTGGATGGCTCCAGAACCTGCTGGAGCGCCGCGTGGGGCGGAATGGCGCGCTGGTTTTAACTTCGGTATTGTTCGGACTATCGCACTTCAACAAGCGGGCGCTGCATTTCAACTGGCGGTATGTTTTGCTGGCGTCGGTGGCGGGGATTTTTTATGGCCGGGCGTGGAGAGAGGAGCGGAGGGTTGGCGCTTCTGCGATGACACATGCGCTGGTGGATGTTGTGTGGGGGTTCTGGCTGAGGTGATGGTGCTGGTGATAGGTGAGGTAACCGAGGCCGACGCGCATGTTGTGATCGATGTGCCCGGGTACGGTCATGGCTAGCGTGATGCCGAGAATGGCATGGGCTATGGCGAGCGGGTAGAGGTTGCGATAGCAGAGAAACAACAGGCAGGAGGCCAGTCCCCAGGCGAGCGTGAGCGGTGTGAGGATGGGATTGGGCAGGTGGGCGAGGGTGAACAGCAGCGCCGCTGCAATCGCCGCGTGTTTTGCGGAAAGCACACGCAGGAGGCGCAACAGGAAGAAGTCCTGTAGGAGAAACTGTTGTACCGCTGCCCAGATGGCGTATCCCCAGTATCGTTGCACGAACAGTATGCAGGTGCGGGGCAGGCTGAGCGTGCCCAGCACCGAGGCGACACCGATGGCGCACGCTGCAAGCGCGAGCGTGGCGGGGACGATCCATGCCGAGCGCAGCGGACGAGAGACCCGCAGACCCATGGTTCGCATGCCGTCGAATGAGACGCAGGTGGCGATGACGATCCAGATGATTGCCGTGATGGAGAGAGGATGCCGTGCGGTGCGCGGGGCCCAGAGGACGAGCAGGATCAGTCCGTATCCGCCGCCTAGTTCGACGAGAGCACGCCATTTGGCGGCCCGGGACAATGGACTCGGATCGGCGGGGGTAGCGGTGTCGGCGGCCATGAATGATGGTAGCGCCGTGAGCACGGAAATTGGAGGAGACGCCCTCCTGTGCTACGCAAAGATGACGGTCTTGTTGGCGTAGGAGAGGATGCGGTCGTTCAGGTGCCAGCGGACAGCGCGTGAAAGCACGAGACGCTCAAGGTCGCGTCCCTTCTGGACGAGGTCGGGCAGTTGGTCGTTTTGTGAGATACGGGTCACGTCCTGCTCGATGATGGGGCCTTCGTCGAGGGCCTCGGTGACGTAGTGGCTAGTCGCGCCGATGAGCTTGACGCCGCGAGCGAAGGCTGCGTGATACGGCTTGGCGCCGGTGAATGCAGGCAGGAAGGAATGATGAACGTTGATGATCTGTTGCGGATACGCGCGGACGAAGTCAGGCGAGAGCACCTGCATGTAGCGGGCGAGGACGATGAGATTGATTTGATGAGCGGCGAACAGCTCGCGCTGCCGATGCTCGGCCTGAGCCTTATTAGCGGTGGTGATGGGAATGTGGTGGAAGGAAATACCGTGGAAGTTTGCTAATGCGCGGGCGTTCTCGTGGTTACTGATGATTAAGGAAAGGTTGCAATTGAGCTCGCCAACCTGGCGGCGGTCGAGCAGGTCAGCGAGGCAGTGCAGGTAATGAGAGACGAAGATGGCGACGTTTCGTGTCGGAGTGGCGAAAGTGAGACGCCAGTTCATACGGAACTGCTCAGCAAGCGGCGTGAAGACATGGCGAAACTGGGCCTCGTCGCAGGCTGGATTTTGCGTGGCGAACTCGACTCGCATGAAGAAGAGACCAAGTTCGACGTCTTGGTGCTGATCGGCGTTGAGGATGTTGGCGTCATACTCTCGGACGAGAAAGTTGGCGATGGCAGCGACGATCCCTTTGCGGTCCGGGCAGTCGATGAGCAAAACGGCGGTTTTAGACATATACGCAAGAATAGGGCATCGGCATCATAAGCGGTAGGCGTAAGAGCATGCAGCGTCGATTCTGTGGGCAAACTCGGACTTTGTGATTAACTAAACAGGCTTCTAGATAACGTGTAACTTCTAAATCAGGTGCTATGCCCACGATTATTGAAGTAGCCGAGCGCGCGAAGGTCTCGATTGCAACGGTCTCCAACGTGATTCGTGGGACCAGACGGGTGAGTCCCAAGTTGGAAGAGCGGGTGCGTCAGGCCATCCGCGAACTGGACTATTACCCCAATGAAATCGCGCGCAGCCTGAAGGTGAAGCAGACCCGGATGCTGGGCATGATTATTCCCGACATTACAAATCCCTTCTTTCCTGAGATCATCCGCGGGGCCGAAGACAGCGCATTCGAGCGCGGCTACTTTCTGGTAACGGCCAATACCGACGAACAAATTGGGCGCGAACGGCGCATCATCTCTGCGCTTCGGTCGTACCGGGTCGACGGAATTTTGTTGGCTTCGGCGCCGGGCAAGGACTGGAGCCATATCCGCAACACGCTTCATGCGGGCATTTCGATTGTTTGTCTGGACAGGGCCGCCTCCGGGATCAAGACGGATGCCGTGCTGCTGGACAACGTTCGCGGCGGGCGAGAGTGTGTCCGGCACCTGATCCAGACAGGCCACCGCAGAATTGCGATTATTACCGGGTCGCTGGAGTTGCAGACAGGACGCGAGCGCCTGCGCGGATATGAAGAGGCGCTGAAGGAGGCCGATATTGAGATTGATCGGAGCATGGTCCTCGAAGGCGACTTCAGAGAGGAATCCGGCTACCGGCTGGGCAAGGATCTCTTGCGGAAGCGGGGAAGGCCGACCGCGATCTTTGTCTGCAACGGTGTGATGACGCTGGGCGTGCTGAAGGCATTGGAAGAGATGGGTGTCTCCTGTCCGGGTGACATCGCGCTGGCGACATTCGACGATCTGGTGCTGGACCGTTCATTCCATCCGCATCTGACGGCGGTGGTGCAGCCGAGCTACGAGATTGGGTCACGGGCGGCCAATATTTTGATGGATCGCATTGAAGGGAAACTGACGAGCGAGCCATCCGTGGTGAGGATCGTGCCGACACTGGTTATTCGCGAATCGACGAAGCCGCGCGGTCAATCGGCGAATGGAGCCGGCTCCAAATAAAAGTTGACAGAGGTTGAGGTCGGATAGTTTGATAGGGGCGTCAGAGAACGTAAAACGTTTAACAGATTTCTATCCTCGGTCAGGAGATTGCCGTTGCTCCATCCGATCTTCAGACAAATCTGGGTTGCAAGCTTCGTGCCTGTAGCGATGCTGTCGATTGCAGCGATGATGTGTCAGGGGCAAGTTGTGTCTCCACCTGAAAGCACATTCTTTGCAACGGCAGCTGAAGAGTCGTATGCAACCTACCAGTTGCCGGGCGACGGCGATCTCTGGCCTTCGTGCTGGTCTGACGATGACAACGTGTACGCCGCCAATGGCGACGGCAAGGCCTTTACCAAGGCAATAAGCCGGTACGACATGGCGGTCAGCAGGATCAGTGGCATGCCGCCTGCTCTGAGAGGAACTACTGTGTCCACTAATGTGGGGACAAATTGGAGCGGACCGAACTACAACCGCAAACCGACAGGCATGGTGTGTGTCGGCGGAGCTATCTATCTTGCGTTTCAGAACCTGGGTCTGAAGTTCAATGATGCTCCGGCCGCATCCATTGCAAAATCTTCCGATCACGGGCTGACATGGACATGGGACACACGCGCGCCGATGTTTGGGACACCAGGCGATTCCGCAAGTCCGCTCGCCTACAAATTCACAACCATATTCTTTCTCGACTATGGCAGGAACTCAGACAATGCGATCGATGGCTATGTCTATGCGTATGGGTTAGACCATAACTGGAGGTCGCAGCAGACGATGTATCTGGCGCGGGTTCCAGCGGATCGTATCCAGAAGCGCTCTGCGTGGGAGTTTTATGCGGGAGCCAGCGCGGAGGGTGCTCCTGTATGGTCGCGCGATATGGCGCGCAAGGTAGCTGTTTTGACTGATGAGCGGCTGCTCTATCCTGCAGTATTTAAAAAAGACTGCTCCGCCAATCAGCATGTGATTGGGCAGGGAGGCGTGGTGTACGACGCGCCGCTGAAGAGATATATCTTCGCGTCCTGGTCATGCGCGACCCAACAGTTTTATGAGGCGCCAAAACCATGGGGGCCATGGAGCCGTTTTCTATCCAAGGATTTTGGCCCTCTGCGCAAGTCGCCAAACTATGGGCAGTACGGAACGAACATCCCATCGAAGTACATCAGCACCGACGGCAGGACGCTTTATGTGCAGAGTAATGTCTGGTGGGCTGCGTATACATTCGCGCTACGGCGGCTCTATCTACAGCCGTATTCAGCATCGCAGCCGTTTAATGGTCCTTCAGGGGAGGATCTTGCGGCCGCGCCGGGAACGCGCGCTACCAGCAAGAGTACGCATTTCGGTTCCTTGTGTGGCTTGGACTGTTCGGACCTGATCAGCGGCGCACAGGCTGGAGGAAGTGAGGACGATTGGGATGAAGAGTCGAAGACGACGGACTGGTGGGGCTACACGTGGCCTCGGTCCTACAGCATTAACCGCGTTGTATACACAACGGGAGTCATGTCCGGAGACGGCGGCTGGTTCGCTGACAACTTGCGCGTACAGATCCGTCGCGACTTTCGGTGGATTGATGTTCCCGGAGTTACGATGACTCCGGCTTATCCCTATGACCAGCGGGCGGGAAGCTATGCAACATACACGTTCAGCTTTCCGGTGGTTGTGGGGGATGGTGTTCGCATCATCGGGACGCCGGGCGGTGCTTCACATTTCACCTCGATCAGTCGGTTGCATGTCTATGATTCAAGTCGGTCGATTGGAAGTGCGAAGGTTGCTCCGACAAAGTAGAGGACCGACTGCCCGATAAATGATGGCTTTGGCAATGCGAGGCGAGCAGAGGACAGGCGCTTGGTTCCGGGCGAAAGATTCATGGAATGGTTGCGAGGAGTGATGGAGGATGAGCCTGATCTTCTTGGGGTGGAAGCGATGATGAGGTGTTCAAAAAAAATCTTGACAACGGTATTTTGCTCGTGGTCAGATGCTGTTCGGCACAGAGTAAAACGTTTAACAGATGTTGTTGCCGGAGCCGTTGATCAGTTAATGATGCTCGATAATTTTGCAGTGGCAGAGCAGGCCGTGCAAGACCTGAGCACTGAGTGGCTGCGGCGTTCCGCTGTGCATAGTATTCTTCGGGGCCTCGTCGTACAGAATGAACGCTTCAAGAACCACGGGTCTGAATGATGTGCAGAGATAGTTAAAGGTTTAATAATGACGGAGAGGGTAAGGTTATGAGAACTTGGCCAGTTGTTGTGACGCTCCTATTATCGATTTCGCTGTTGCCCGCCAATCTGGCGGCGCAGATCGATCGCGGTGCCATCAAGGGCGAGACTGTCGACACCCAGAAGGCTGCCGTGCCCAATGCAAAGCTTGCGCTCAAGGAAGAAGCAACCGGTGTTGTGACGAATACGGTCTCCGGCGCTTCGGGGCAGTTCAATTTTCTGAACCTGACGCCCGGCGTCTATACGCTCACCTCGTCGGCCGGAGGATTCAGCACGTCGGTGCAGCAGCACATCGTGGTTGGTACGGGCGCAACGGTTTCGTTGACGGTCGTGTTCCAGCCTGGAGAGGTGCAGTCGACTGTGACGGTTTCTGCTGATACAGGCACGATTCAGACACAGACGTCGGACATCGGCACGGTCATTTCTCCCGAGCAGATTAAAGACTTGCCGTTGCACATGAGCGGAGACTCGCGCAACCCGTTGAGTTTTGTCTTCCTTACGCCGGGCGTGTCCGGGTCGGTGCCGGGAGCGCAGCCGGATTATCGCCTGCATATCAGCGGCTCATCGAGCTACGCGAACGAAGTGTATATGGACGGTATCCCGGTGATGGCGACCGACCTGCCCGGCGGGATCGACGACCAGCATCCTCCGCTCGACGCGATCAGCCAGTTCAAGCTGGTGAATAACAACCAGACGGCGCAGTACGGGCTTTCGAGCGGCGTGGTTTCGTTCGAGTTTAAATCGGGCACCAATGCATTCCACGGAAGCCTGTTCGAGTACCTACAGAATGATGCCCTGAATGCGGGTGGATATGTGTTCGATGCGCTGCGCGCGCGTACAGATTGCACGGTGACTCCGCAACCAGCCGGTTGCCGGAAGCCGGGTTTGAAGCAGAACGAGTTTGGCGGAACGTTCGGAGGGCCAGTGCGGATTCCGAAGCTCTATGACGGACGCGACAGGACCTTCTTTTTTGTCGATTACACTGGATTCAAATTCCGTCCGAGTTCGAGTAACGCGAGCTTGACGACGGTGCCCAACAAGTACCGCACGGGCGATTTCTCTCAGGCGCTTGGTCCGCAGTTGACCGACGGCAGCGGTAACCTGATCTACGATCCAGCGGGACGGCCTGTGTATCAGGGGGCGATCTACAATCCTCTCTCGACCCATACGGTGATCGGACAGGACGGTAAGAGCTATCAGGTGCGCGACCCGTTCCCGGGCAACATTATTCCTTCAGGCACACCTGGATTGAGCAAAGTCACGCAGAACGTTCTGAAATACTTCCCAACGGCGGACAGCGACGCATTGTTCAACAACCTGGTACGGCGCCAGGCAGTGAAGACTGATGAGCATCGCGTGGTGGTGAAGATTGATGAACATCTGACGGACAAGAACGCCGTCTCTGGGAGCATCTTTCTGGGCGGGTTCACGAACACGAACAACGGCGGCCTGAATCTGTACGATTCCAACTCGACCCAGGTGAATACGAAACAACTGCGTCTTTCTTACAACTACACGCACTCTGCCACACTGGTGAACAACTTGAATGTAGGTCTGCTGCGCGATACGGGATTTTCCGGACCGCTACAGGCCGGCCCGGGCCTGACGGCTCTTGGGCTCACAGGTTTGCCTGCGCTGGAGAGTAACAGCCCATTTCCCAACATCGCGTTGCGCAATCAGAACAGCATCGGTACGGGTGGCGCCAGTGGAGACGCAGAGAACCGCTATATCGTCAGCGACAACCTGACGCTGGTTCGCGGCGAACATACGCTGACATTCGGGGGCGAGCTACGGAAGTTGCAGCGGAATAACAGCGGCATTGCCGGCGGTGGCTTCAACTTTGAGGCTACAGAGACGGCACTGAACGGAACAGGATTTGCGAACGGCCAAGTGGTGGCGCTGCCTGCGCAGACGGGAAACTCGGTTGCCAGCTTTTTATTTGGCGGCCTTGATTTCTCGCGCTTTGATTATCCGATCTCCCAGTACTACCGCTGGACTCAGATGGGCCTGTATGCGCAGGACGATTGGAAGATCAACCAGAATTTGACACTCAACGTTGGCTTGCGCTATGACCTGCAGGTGCCGCGCACGGAGAAGTACGGGAATGTCTCGACCATGGACCCGACTGTTCCGAATCCCGCGGCCGGAGGCATTCCAGGCGCGTATGTCTTCTACGGGAAAGGGACTGGGCGCAACGGGAAGACGCGAGTGGGCAACATCAACTATCTCGGGTTCCAGCCCCGGGTAGGCTTTGCGTATTCTCCGGACGCGGCGCACAGGACGGCGCTGCGAGGAGGGTTTGCGATCACTCGCCCTCTGGGTAACGACAATATCGGTGGCACCGTCTCCTACGATGCCGGGTATGCGGGACTCGCAACGGTGAACAGGCCGCAGGACTATGTGGGTTCTCCCGCGTTTTACTGGGACAACACTTATCCGCCAGGCAGCGTCATCGCAGCGGGTTCGGCGCTGAGTCCGTCGATCCTGACGGGGAACGACAATCCGGCGTGGATCGGGTCGAATGTAGGGCTTCCGCCGACGCAGATTTACTGGTCGATGCAGATTCAGCAGCAGATGACGAGCAGCATGATGGCAAGCATCGGCTATGTGGGGATGCATACTTATCATCTGGGCCTGTGGTCGAAGCCGAATGAGTCGAACCCCAAGGTCGTGCAGCAGAAATACAGCGCAGCCGCGGCAGCGGCGGGGATGCCGTTGAACGAGTTCCTTGTTCTGCCGATCAATGATCCTCGCGTAGCGGCAGCAGGGGTGCAATCTCCGTGGCCTGGATTCGCCGCATTGTTCGGGCCGGGAGCCACGATGGCGCAGGCGCTTCGGCCTACTCCACAGTACGGCGATACAGACCACTTTATGGACCCGATTGGCAGCGTCTCTTACAACGGCTTGCAGACTAGTCTGCAAAAGCGATTCGCGCAGGGGCTGACGTTCCTGGTCTCCTATACGTTCTCGAAGACGATTGGCGATGTCGATTCTAACTCAGGACCTTCCGCCGGTGCGGAGAACGCGATCTTTGCTGGTTCGTTCTTTCAGGACTACTACAACGGCAAGGCGGAGCGCTCCGTGACCAGCTCGGACATTCCTCACGTCGTCTCGCTGAGCTACACCTACGAGCTTCCCATCGGGCCAGGCAAAAAGTATCTAAACCACAAAGGCTTTGTGGGTAAGGTCGCAGGCGGATGGTCGGTCTCGGGTATCCAGCAATACCAGAGCGGAAGGCCGATTCATATCGAATACGATGCATTCGGAGCTTCCAATCCATACTTTGCTGCAGGTGATGGATTCAGCTTCCGTCCAAATATCGTGCCTGGTCAACCTTTCAAGAATCCGCAGTACCGGAGAAGCTGCTCGGGGCCGTTGCAGGCATCGGCCGGGCGCAATCCTTGCCAGTTCTATATCAATCCCGCTGCATTCGTCGCGCCGCCGCCGGGTGAGTTCGGCAATGCGCCCAACCTGATCTCGTCGTTGCGAATGCCTGCCTACCTTGATGAAGATCTGTCGATCTCGAAGCGGACGACGCTATTCGAGGGACTCGACCTGCAATTCGAAGCAAACGCCTTCAACGTTCTGAACAGGACGACGTTCTCTTCGGGAGGCAATGCGCAGACGTTCATCATCAATCTGGCGCCGCCCAATCTGAGTCCGGCATCGTTGCAGAACTCGAACACCAACTTCGGTATTATGACGAACCAGCAGAATGGGCCTAGAATCATCCAGTTTGGCGCGAGGCTGGAGTTTTGAAGGGAGGGGCCATGCTCGCAAAACTGATCATCTTGATGAGCATGGCCCTGCCGCTGTTTGGGCAAGCAGTCTCGGGCGACGCGGCGCAACGTGCGCAGGCTGCGCGACTGGCTGAGAGCCGGAACGATTTTCCAACTGCAGTGCGCGAATACGAAGCACTGGCGAAGCTGATGCCGCACAATGCTGAGGTCCAAAGCAATCTGGGAGTGGCGTTGTACTTCAATCACGACATGACGGGTGCTGCTGCGGCTTCCCAGCGGGCAATCGTGCTCAATCCAAATCTGTTTGCACCGCACCTGTTCTTCGGCCTGGCACAGTATCATCTCTTGGGACCGGACCGCGCTGTTCCGGAACTGGAAAAGGCTGTGCGGTTGAAGGGCTCTGATGTTCTCGCTCATCAGTGGCTTGGCTATGCGTATGTCGCGCAGCTCAGGTACGACGCGGCGGTCAAGCAGTTCCGTAGTGTGTGCGGTCTCGACCCGAAGAATGTGGACGCATGGTACGCGCTTGGGCAGTCCTATCTTCAGCTAGGTAAAAACGCCACGCTGAAGCTGCTTGCCTCGGCGCCGGACAGCGGGCGTGTGTGGCAGCTTGCGGGTGAGCAGTATCAATTACAGGGAAACCGTCAGCAGGCGCTCGAAGACTATCTTCAAGCGATCAAGCGCAGACCCGATGTGCCCGAGTTAAGCACGCTGATTCGTGAAGCTGGAGGAACAGTCCCGGCTGTCGCGTCGCAGACACGGGCGGAGTGGACGAAGGAAGACGCGGTCTATCGGCAGGCGCACGATGCCGAACAGCAGGCACACGCCGCCTTTTTCGAGGTGATGCGGATTGACCCTGACTCCTACCGTGCGCACCAGATTATGGCCGATGTCTTTGTTGCGAAGCAGCAGCCGGAGCAGGCTATCGAGGAGTATCGAGCAGTTCTCAAGCTGAAGCCCAGCCTGCCTGGCGTTCACGAGGCGATTGGCAATGTACTTGAGCAGCAAGGGAAACTAGATGCTGCGCTGAAGGAGTTTGAGGCGGAGATTCAGATCCAACCCCGCTCGTCGAGTGCGCATGTGCATGCCGGCGATGTGCTGCTGACGATGGGCAGGGATGATGAGGCAACGATGATGCTGACTGCGGCCCTTGGGATGGAGCGCCCTCCAGTGGAGGTTTACAGGCTGATGGGCAAGCTCGATTTGAACCGTAAGGATGCTCGCTCTGCTGTCAGCAACCTGACGCGCTACGTCGCTGTCCGGAAAGACGACTCGACTGCGTATTATTTGCTGTCGAAGGCGTATAGGGAGTTGGGAGAAAAGGAAAAGATGAACGCCGCACTGGCGTTATTTGAAAAGACTTCGCAGGATGTGAAGGCGCGGAGCAACGCTCAGAGGCAACTGGAAGCCGTTGCTGATAGCAGGCCCACGCCGGAGGACGCTTCGGAGATGAAGGACGCGACGATGCATAACTGAAGAAGACTTTTGCAATGAGCTGATTCGATGTAAGGGAGACGAGGGACTTGACCATGCCGGTTTTGCCAATGAAGGAAGTAGTTTTGATTACGAGTGGAGACCTGCGGGAATCTGCCAACAAAGTTTGCTGGCCCGCGCAGGAATCGCTGGAGCGTGAGTTGACGCGCTGCTTTGCTGAGCGGGGTGTGACCGTTCGCCGCGCTTTTCCTGTGGACAAGGAGCGCGGGCATGGCTTTATCTCCAGTCAGCGGATGGGCATGGACGTCTTCACCGGAATCGCGCCTGAGGCAAACCTTGTATTTGCGACCGCTGCGTGGCAGTACACCCATCACGTATTGCCGGGCTTACGCAGCCATCGCGGGCCAATCTTGACGGTGGCGAACTGGTCGGGGCAATGGCCTGGGCTTGTCGGATTGCTGAATTTGAATGGGTCGCTGGTGAAGGCCGGCGTGCCGTTCCATTCGCTCTGGAGCGAGCACTTCACGGATGAGTATTTTACGCGCGGGTTAAACGAATGGATCGGACGGGGAACGGTCACGCATGATCTTTCGCATGTGCAGGCGCTGGATCGCGGTAAGCTGCCTGTCGATGCGGTCAGGATGGGCAGTGGGCTGGCCGAGGCATTGCAGAAACGGAAGGCTATCCTTGGCGTCTTCGATGAGGGATGCATGGGGATGTACAACGCCATCGTCGACGATGAACTGCTCAATCCCGCAGGCGTTTTTAAAGAGCGGCTCAGCCAGTCTGCTCTTGTGGCGCGGATGCGCACAGTGAAAGACGAAGATGCAACCGGCGTGCGCGCATGGCTCAACGCCAAAGGGATGCGGTTCAATATAGGGAGCGATGAGAAGTCGGAGCTGACCGATGCGCAGATTCATGAACAGTGCAGGATGTATATCGCTGCTGTTCGCATGGCTGCCGAATTTGGCTGCGATGCGATTGGCATTCAATATCAGCAGGGGTTGAAGGACATGGTGCCCGCATCGGACCTGGTTGAGGGGTTGCTGAACAACCCTGACCGTCCTCCTGTCTATGACGAACACTCCGGCAATGAACTTTATGCGGGCAAAGCCCTCCCCCACTTCAACGAGGTGGATGAATGCGCGGGACTCGACGCGCTTGTGACGAACCGTTGCTGGACCGCGCTGGGACTCGACCCTTCCACTACGCTGCACGATGTTCGCTGGGGCGAGCACTATAAGGGCAACGGCCTCGATGAGTTCGTCTGGGTTCTTCAGATTTCAGGTGCGGCACCCGCCAGCCATTTTGTCGATGGCTATCGCGGCGCGGCCAGCGACCGGCAACCTGCGATGTACTTCCCGCTGGGAGGCGGAACGCTGAAGGGTATTGGCAGACCGGGAAAGATCGTCTGGAGCCGCGTCTTCGTGGAAGGGGGCGCGCTGCATGTCGATGCCGGGCTCGGTTCGGTCGTGGAACTGCCACGCGATGAGACGATGCGGCGCTGGAACCAGACGACCACGCAGTGGCCCATGGTGAGCGCGGTTTTCGATGGTGTTTCGCGCGATGCGTTCATGGCTCGGCACAGGGCAAATCATGTGAATATTGTCTACGCTCCAGATGCGAAGGCAGCAGCGCAGGCACTGGCCGTCAAAGCGGCCATGTTTGATGCTCTGGGCATCAAGGTGCATCTTTGCGGCACGGTGAGCTTCAACTAGTTTGCATGGAGCGGTCCGAGGAGCGCGGTTGTGAGTATTGTTGCGGGCGTAGATTTTGGAACACTGAGTGTGCGCGTTTCGCTTTTTGACAAGTGCGAAGGGCGGTTGGGCTCAGGTGCGGCCGAGTATCCACTTAACCGGTCGCCGCACGATCCTAACTTCGCAACGCAGAGTCATGCCGCACAGATGGATGCGCTCGTTGAGGCGATGCGAAAGGCACTGAACACGAGCAGGATCGATGGCCACAGGGTCGAGGCGCTCGCGCTTGATACAACGGGTTCCAGTGTCCTTCCGGTAGGAGAAGGCCTGCAGCCGATCGATGACTACTACCTCTGGTGCGATCACCGCGCCTGGAGCGAAGCGCAGGAGATTACAGAAGCCGCACATGCGCAGGGCCTCGAGGCGATTGAATGGTGCGGCGGTGCGTATTCCTCGGAGTGGGGATTTGCCAAGCTGCTCCACTGGCTGCGACACAATCCTGAGAAACGCGGGCGGTTCGTGACGGCGCTTGAGAACTGCGATATGGTCGCGGCCACCCTTTGCGGCATCTCGTCGGTGGAAGAGTTGCCCCGCAGTATCTGTGCGATGGGCCACAAGTGGATGTGGAACCCGAGGTGGGGCGGCCTTCCTTCGCAGGAGTTCCTCACCTCTGTCGATCCGCTCTTTGATGGAATTCGGCAAAAGCTGGCTGGTCGCTACATGACCTCGGACCGCATTGCAGGCAGGCTCAGCGGCGTGTGGGCAGAGCGTCTGGGACTCAGAGCGGGCATCCCTGTGCCAACCGGAGCGCTTGACGCGCACTGGGACGCGATAGGCGCGAACATTCGTCTGGGCGATGTGGTGAACGTCATCGGCACCTCGACCTGCATGATCGGCCTGAGTCAGGAAAATATGCTGGTGCCCGGAGTCTGCGGCGTTGTCCCCGGATCAGTCGTGCCGCGGTATACCGGCATCGAAGCGGGCCTGTCGGCAGTCGGAGATCTGTTTGACGGCATTGCACGGAGGGGAAACACCAGCGTTGCCGAGATGATGAAAGGACTGGAATCGTACCGTGCCGGGCAGACCGGGCTCCTGCGCATGACGTGGGACAACGGCGACCGCACCGTGCTGGTCAATCCCAATCTGGGCGGCGTAACGTTTGGCTGGAACCTCGTGCATACGGCGCAGGACGAACTCTTTGCGGCCATTGAAGGGACAGCGCTGCACACGCGAATCATTCTTGAACGGATGCGGGAGAAAGGCACTCCGGTCAACCGCATCATCAACGGCGGAGGCATTCCGCAGAAGAATGACGTTCTGAATCGCGTTTATGCAAATGCATTGAATAAGCCCGTGTTGATACCCGTTGGTGATGTCACAAGCCTTGGCTCAGCGATTTTTGCATTCGTGGCCTGTGGCGATTATGCATCGGTGGAAGAAGCGCAGGATGCTCTGTGCCCAGCGCATCGGGTTCAGCTGCCGGACGAGCGCGAAGCCGCCGTGTATGACAGACTGTATTCGCTCTTCCGCGATGCTTATTTTGTGCTTGGACTGCCCAACGCACCGTCAGCGCCGGTTGGGCACATCCTACCCGCCTTGCGGCAGATCGCAAGCCGGACGCAACGACAGGAAGGCAAATGACGATCAACTCTCACGTAGTGAAAAGCACGGTGGTCGGAGCACTGGGCGGCCTGCTGTTTGGTTTCGACACGGCCGTGATCTCCGGCACGACGAGCGCGCTGACCCAGACCTATCATCTCTCTCCGGCGCTGCTTGGCGTTACAGTATCGAGTGCGCTCGTAGGCACAGTCATCGGTGCGATGTCAGCCGGAATTCCCGGACAGAAATATGGACGTCGCGACAGCCTGCGCGTGATGGCGATTTTTTACGTCATCTCTGCGCTGGGATGCGCATTGGCGTGGAACTGGACTTCGCTCATCTTTTTCCGCTTCGTCGGTGGTTTGGGCATCGGCGGCTCGTCCGTACTTGGACCGATGTATATCGCGGAGATCGCTCCGGCGGAGTGGCGCGGGCGTCTGGTGGGCTTTTTCCAGGTCAACATCGTCGTCGGCATTTTGCTTGCCTACATGTCGAACGCCTTGATCGATACCATGCATCTCGGTGCGGCGGAGTGGCGATGGCAACTCGGCATCTCGGCACTGCCAGCGATTCTCTTTCTGATCGCCTTGTTCAGTATTCCGCGCAGCCCGCGCTGGCTGGTGATGAAGTCACGCCTCAGCGAGGCGATGGACGTGCTTCGTCTTACAGGCGTCACGCGGACGCAGCAGGAACTCGACGAGATCGTCGATTCGGTTCACCTGGAGCGGAGTGCGTCGTCAGACCCGCTGTTCTCGCGGCAATATCGATTCCCGGTCTTCCTTGCGATTACGGTTGGAATGTTCTGCCAGTTGTCCGGCATCAACGCCATCCTCTATTACCTGAACGATATTTTTGCGTTTGCAGGGGCCACCAAGGTCTCGGGAGCATTACAGGCGGTCGCCGTAGGGGCAATGAACCTGGTTGCCACGCTGGCAGCCATGTCGGTCATCGACAAGTTCGGGCGCAAGAAGCTGCTGCTTGTCGGCACTGCGGGGCTCACCGTATGCCTCGGGGCGGTATCTTACGTCTTCATGACGCACAAGCATCTGGAGTGGCTGGTGTGGCTGCTGATGGCCTACATCGCGTGCTTTGCCATTTCGCAGGGAGCCGTGGTCTGGGTCTACATCGGCGAGGTGTTTCCCAACCGCGTGCGCTCCAAGGGGCAGGCGCTCGGCAGTTCATCGCACTGGGTGACGAATGCCATCATCTCACTCATCTTTCCTGTGATGGCGGGCGCCTCCGGCGCATATCCGTTTATCTTCTTCGGCGCAATGATGGTCGTCGATTTCTTCCTGATCTTGAGGTATTACCCAGAGACAAAGGGCGTTTCGCTGGAACAGATACAACACAGCTTCGGTATCGATTGACGCAAATTTACAAAGAGTGAGGAAAACAATCATGATGCGACTTTCACTGCTCGTTTTGCTGGCCGCCGGCTTCACGGCTGGGGCGTTTGCGCAGAGTCCGGTTGCCCAGCCGGATCTCACGCGACAGCAGACTTACACTCTGCACAGGGCTTCGAGCACCGACCCTACGGGCGCAAATGCGGACTTCCGCTCGATTGCGCCCGGAGCTACGCTGACAGTGCTTGATGCCGACGGGCCGGGCATGGTCTCCCATCTCTGGTTCACCATCGCCACGGGCGAGCCTTACCACCTGAAGCGCATTGTCCTGCGTATCTACTGGGACGGCGAAGAGAACCCCAGCGTCGAGGCGCCGATCGGCGACTTCTTCGGCTTAGGCCTCGGCATCTATCACAACTGGCAGTCGCAGATGCTTTCGGTCGGCAGCGACAAGAGCCTGAACAGCTTCTTTCCCATGCCGTTCCGCCATCACGCGCGCATCACCGTGACGAACGAAGGCAAGCAGCGCGTCGGCAGCTTCTACTACAACATCGACTACCGAACCTATACACATCCCCTGCCGGACGACACCGTCTATTTCCACGCGGAGTATCGCCAGGCACAGCCGAACCGCGGCTGGACCAACAACTGGATCAGCAACGGCGACCCTCTCGTCAATAACAAAACGAACCCCGACGGCAAGGACAACTACGTGTGGATGGAGGCCAAAGGTCGCGGCCAGTACGTAGGCGTAACCATGTCGGTGCTCCAGAATCAGGATGGATGGTGGGGCGAGGGCGACGACATGTTTTTTATCGATGGCGCAAAGACACCGTCGATCGTCGGCACCGGCTCTGAAGACTATTTTCTGGGCGCATGGGACTTTGGCGGCAAGCCGTTCTCGTATCAGCTTTACGGAGCGCCCATCGTAGGCGACGAGCTGGCTGGCAGCAGGTCCAGCGTCTATCGCTTCCATCTCGATTCGCCGATTCCGTTTACCCAGTCGTTCAAGGCCACCATCGAGCATGGAAACGCCAACGACCGCTCCGACAACTATTACTCGGTCGCTTACTGGTATCAGGCTGAGCCGCACGAACCCTTTCCTCCACTGCCGCCAGTCGAGGAGCGATTGCCCGCGCTCCAGCATGTTGGCGGCCCAGGCAACGCATTTAAAGCGGTCAGGTAGATGCCCATGGCCGCTGGTGTAGAAGCCAGCGGCCTCTTCCGCAAAAGGAGTCGTGGAATGTCCCGTCGATGGTTAGCGGCGATAGCCAGTGCTGTCCTTTGCGTCCCGCAATTCCACGCGGAAGCACTCAAAGCTGGCGGCGAGGCCATCCGCGTAGAGATGACCGGTTCCGGTTCAGCTTCCAAAGAGATCATCTCCCTGAAGATCGGAGACACCTGGACGCCCGCCTTGTCGGCCAGCTCATCCTCTGTTCAGGTGCGGACTGCAACCGGGCTGAAGACGTGCGTTCTCAGCAAGGCATCTGAGATCGAACGCGGGCTGCTGCTCATAGGCGATTGCGGCGTCGGACAATTCGAACAACGCATCATTCTCTCTGCTGAAGAGGATGTGTTGAACGTTTCGACGCGGCTGACCCTGAATCCCGACGCGACCGTCCATTCTGTCGAAGACCGCTACAGCTTCCTGCCGCCGCGCCGCTCCACGGACAATACGCAAACCGGGCCGCTCGATTTTGTGTGGTCGCAAAATATCAAGAGCGAGGCCGACGATCTCATCCCGACCGGCGGATTTAAATCTCCGGCCGTCATGTTGCAACAGGGCGAGGTCTTCACGGCACTCATCCCAAAACTGAGCAATCGACTGATTGAGCCGCTGGCGATGGACCTCGACGTTACATCGGAAAAGCAGCCATGGATGTCCTACGGCGCAATTCCTTCGCAACCGCACGGGCACAGCTACTTTCGCAGGGATCCGGACGGCCATCCGAAGATGCTGGCGGATACCGTCGAGTACGCCTACTCGATTGTCGTCTCGCGCCAGCCGCCAAAGCTTGGCTATCGTCGTGTCGTTCGCAGGCTCTGGGCAGAGTATGGTTATCCGTCGCTGCTCAACTCTTCCGATGCGCAGCAGAACATCATTCGCCCTGAGCTGAGATCGTTTGCGTCCTGGCGCAAAGACGCCTGGAAGGACTATGCCGACCGCGTCTACACCTCGTTCGACTGCGGGGGGAAACTCTGCGGCACACTCGCCAGCAACCGAAGCGTCAACGGCGACTGGCAGCACTCGGAACCGGACGCATGGTTTAACGCATGGTTTCAGACGCTGCGGACCGCCTATGGCTGGTACATCTTCGGCAGGAATACACACGACGCGACGATCATGCGCAAGGCCGCGAGTGTCCTGACGCTTGCGCTCTCGTCTCCTCAGAAGGACGGAGCGTTTCCCACCATCTATCTCGTCAAAAGCAACCGATGGATACCAGACGATGGATGGGCTGGCTATGAGCAGGATTACCACTCGTTCTGCATGTCGTGGACGGCGTACTGGATGCTTCGCTGGGTCGACGACCTTACGCCCGAGCGCAAGGCCGAGGTCTTGCGTTTTGTCGAACCTTACGGCGATTTTCTACTGCGCGAGCAGCAGCCGAGCGGCGTCATTCCTTCCTGGTACGACACATCGCTTCACCCCCGCGCGGAGTTCCGCGACTTCAACGCAGAGACGGGAGTTTCGGCGCTCTTTCTAGCGACGCTGGGCGAAGCCACAGGAAATCAAAAGTACATTGCCGGGGCAGAGCGTGCGATGCAGTTCATCAGCGACGAAGTTATTCCCCGGCAGCGGTGGTACGACTTCGAGACATTTCTCTCCTGCGCCAGAAAAGATTACGGCTTCTACGACCACTGGACCGCGCAGTTTCCGCAAAATAACTTGGCCGAGATTCAAACAGTGCGGGCGTGGCTGGTGCTCTATCAGATCACTCACAAGCAAAGTTACCTGGACTCAGGCACGAAGGCGCTCGATTATCTGCTGCTTACCCAGCAGGTGTGGAACAACCCATCGTTTTCGCCGAAACTATTCGGCGGGTTCACCACGCAAAACACCGACGCCGAGTGGAGCGACGCGCGCCAGGGCTACGCCGCCGCGCTGCTGTTCGACTACTACCGAGCCACAAACAACGTCGAATATCTCGAACGTGCGGTCGCTGCCGCCAGGGCCACCTTTGCCGTAGCTCCCTGGGAGAACTGGGCCCACACAGGCTATCTCGACGAGCATGGAGCCCTGACAGGCTTCCACTGGGGCACGGGCAGCGCGATGACCTCGGTCGAGATGATGTCGCCGGAACTGGGCGACGCCTTGATCGATCTCAAAGCTGGCAAGGCAGTCGGCTTCGACGGATGCGCAATCAGCGATCTGCGCATCCGTTCCGGAGAGATTGCGTTTCACATCGCTTCGCCCGCAAAGCAGCGGCAATGGATCGTCCATTTCGCAGGCGTCGACCCGTCACAGCAATATCGCATCTCCTGGAACGATCGTCCCGACGAGACCGTCTCAGGACAGGAATTGTTGACAAACGGCTATCGCGTAGGGCCTCTGCTGTAAGGCGCAGATAGGCGCGCCTCTATGTGCCGCTTTGCAGCGTAGCGCGCTGAACATCAAGCAGCTCGCGGATGCCCTTTTCGGCGTAATCGAGCATCTCGCCAAGCTGCTTGCGCGTGTAGGAACCCTTTTCCGCCGTGGCCTGCGTCTCCACCAGTCCCCCGTCAGCCAGCATGACGACGTTCATATCGACCTCGGCGCGGGAGTCTTCTTCGTAGCAGAGATCGAGCAGGATGTTGCTGTCCACGATACCCACCGAGGTGGCGGCAATCATCTGGCGCAGCGGAGACGCTTTCAGCGTGCCCGCCGCGACCAGTTTGTCGAGCGCCATCGCCAGCGCAACAGCCGCACCCGTAATGGCGGCCGTGCGTGTGCCTCCGTCGGCCTGGAGCACGTCGCAATCGAGAATGATCGTGCGCTCGCCCAGCGCCTTCATATCGACGACGGCGCGCAAGCTGCGGCCAATCAGACGCTGGATCTCGTGCGTGCGTCCGCCGATCTTGCCGCGCTCGCTCTCGCGCGGAGTACGGGTGAGGGTTGCGCGGGGAAGCATTCCGTACTCCGCCGTGACCCAGCCACGGCCGGAGTTGCGCAGCCAGCCGGGGACTCCCTGCTCGATGGTCGCGTTGCACAGCACGCGCGTGTTGCCGGCTTCAATGAGCACGGAGCCTTCCGCGGTGGCAACGAAGTTGGGAGTCAGGCGAATCGGGCGGAGTGCATCTGCGAGGCGATGATCGGGACGGAAGACTTCAGGCATTGGCTGATTATAGTTGGCGGGTCGCCGAAGGATGCATCTGCCGCTCATCCTCAGGGTCATTCCGTAGTGCGTCGCAGGAGCCAGCTCGTGCAGCTTGCGGCAAGCAGGCGGTAGTTACCTTTGAGCGAATGAGAGCGCGTTCCAAAATGGGACAGGGTTCCAGCCTGGGAAATAATGCAGCTTGCATTTTTACTGGGGTTTTCGGCAATAGAGGTTCAGGATGGATTCCATATTGGGAATCGAGGAGGTGAAGACGCTTGTGGAGTAATCTTGTGTTTTAGCTTTATGAGAAAGGATTTAGCGCAGTAGTTCCAGTTTGGCACTTAAATTGATTACTGAAGTTTTATCTGCGTTGGTATAGAAAGTACGCGGAAGATTGCGAGCACGGAATGCAGGCATTGCAGAGCAGTACAGCCTGGAAGTCAGGGGACCGTTCAGGGCAGTTCAGGGCGCTTCGTCAGGTTTCGCAGGCGATGAGCCTCGAAAAAGAAAGCGCGGTGTTGTCCGCGCGAAATGCGGCATTGGGCGCAGGCGGGGTGGCCGAAGGCGCCGGCTTGGCGCACGATGTGGGGAACCTTCTAGGGGCACTCACTCTTTATTCAGACCTTCTTGCGTTGCCGGGGGTGTTGCGCGAGGAGCACCGCTCGTATGCCGCGGAGCTTCGCCTGTTGAGCGAGCGCAGTCGTGCGATGGTCAACCGGCTGGTGCATCATGCGCAGGCTGAGCAGCCCAGGTACGCCGCGGCGGGAACGGTGCTGCCGGAAGTCGTTCAGCGGTGCCACGGCCTGTTAACCAAAATCGCAGGCAGGGCCGTCGAGGTGAGCTACGGCGCGGGTGCATTCGAGCGAGTGTCCGTGCCGGTTGAGTCGGTCGAGCGTATCCTGACCAATCTGGTGAAGAACGCAGCCGAGGCGACTCCATGGGGCGACGCAATCGCTATCAGCGTCGAGGGCGCGACAGAGAGTGTCGGTGGCGGCTTCAGAAGGCGCGTTGTCCTCGCCGTCCGCGACCGGGGCTGCGGTATGGACAAGGCGGCGGTGCGCCGGCTGATGCAGGCCGGTGGAATCGTGCCGGCGAACGGGCGCGGGCTGGGCTTTCGCGTGGTGCGCGAGCTGGTCGCCATCTCCGGCGGATGCCTGAGCATCGAGAGCGAGGTCGATGAGGGCACCCGCGTTTCGGCTGAGTGGTATACGGCGGACGATTTCGATGGACAGGAAGTTAAGACTGCGGTTGAGAACGATGCGAGGTCAAGGACATGCTAACTGGGGCTGGTTTCGGCGTGGATAAAGCAAGTGGAGATGGAAGGCGCGACAACGGAATCCATAAAGCGGTGAGGCTGGCGGGAAATCAGAAGGAGCTGGTGAGCGCACCCTCGGGCGTGCTGATCGGTGTTTCGCCGCTGGAACCGCCTGCTGTCACCAGGAAGGCAGTTTCTGATGAACGGCTTGAGCTGTTGCATGTGCTCATCGTCGATGACGACGATGCGGTTCGCAAGGCGTGCTGCACCATCGCCGCTGGGATGGGCTTTGCAGTGATGAGCGCCGACAGTGCCACGGCGGCACGTGCCATCTTGAAGCACCAGAAGGTGGATTTGATTCTGCTCGACCTGAAATTGCCGGGTGGCGGCGGCCTGGGCCTGCTGGAGCAGGTCAAGGCGCTGCACCCGGACACCAGCGTGGTGGTGATGACGGCGTTTGCCTCGGTCGCCTCGGCGGTCGAGGCCATGCGCATCGGCGCGGGCGACTATCTAACCAAGCCGTTTGCGCTCGAAGAACTGACCACGGTGCTCGAACGCGCCAGCCAGCAACACCAGATCGACATCGAGAGCCGCAAGCTGCGCGAGAAATTGCGCACGCAGAAAGGCCAGGGCGGACTGATCGGCCAGTCGCCGGAGATGGAGAAGCTCTACAGAATTTTGTCGAAGGTCGCTTTCTCCGCGCACCCGGTACTGATCCTCGGCGAGAGCGGTACAGGCAAGGAGTTGGTCGCGCGGTCGATCCATCTGAACGGCCCGAATGCCTCGAAGCCGTTTGTGCCGGTGGACTGCGGCTCGCTGGTGCCAACGCTGATCGAAAGCGAACTCTTCGGCCACGTGAAGGGTGCCTTTACCGGAGCAGATCGCGCGAAGGACGGCTTGTTAGCTTCGGCGGAAGGCGGCACAGTCTTTCTCGACGAGATTGGCGAACTCCCGCTGGATCTACAGGCGAAGCTGCTGCGCGCGTTGCAGGAAAAGGAGGTACGTCCGGTAGGCGCCACTCAGGCCAAGCCCATCTCGGCGCGTGTACTGGCCGCGACCAACCGCGACCTGGCGACGATGGTCGAGCGCGGCCAGTTCCGCAAGGACCTCTACTTCCGCCTGAGCGTGGTGAACCTCAGGATTCCTCCGCTGCGCGACCGCCGCGACGACATAGCGCCATTGGCAATGCATTTTCTGGCGCGGATGAACCGCGAGAACGGTACGTCGCACACCTTCTCCGACGACGCGCTGCGCGTGATGTCGGAGTTTGACTGGCCGGGCAATGTGCGCGAGCTGGAGAACGCCATCGAGCGGGCCTGCGCGCTCTCCTCGGGCCCGGTGCTGCACATGGGCGACCTGCCCACGCAGTTGCAGGACTTCCGGCTGCATCGCACACCGCCGCAGCACGGCGCGGAGGCCGAGGTGCAGCACGATGTGACTGACGGGACGGGCGGCAACGGCATCGTCTCGATCGCCGAGATGGAAAAGCACGCCATCCTTGGAACGATCCGGCAGTTGAACGGAGACAAGCTGATGGCGGCCAAGCTGCTCGGCATCGGCAAGACGACGCTCTACCGGAAGCTGAAGGAGTATGGCCTTGCCGAGGATGTCGATGGCGCGGCGTTCTGACACCCGCCGCTTGCCGTAGAATCGCAGGCGGAGGTGGGCGCGATGCAATGCACGCATCTGGATCAGATACGGCAGGTGAAGCCGTCGGCGAAGGGTTGCGAGGAGTGTCTGAAGATGGGCAGCACATGGGTGCATCTGCGTATGTGCATGGAGTGCGGGCACGTGGGCTGCTGCGATTCCTCGAAGCACAAGCACGCGACGAAGCACTTTCACGCGACCAGACACCCGATCATGCGCTCGATTGAGCCCGGCGAGGACTGGGGCTGGTGCTACGTGGACGAGGTCGAAGTCGATTTCGCCTGACCGCCGATACAGGCTGCGGAAGGGTTTCGTTTTGCGTAAGGGTACGGGTTTATCCGTGCTGTAAATGCTTCATGGATTGT
>NZ_DASUBE010000070.1:0-6735 GCF_035763405.1 Edaphobacter sp. | reverse complement strand
TGCGACAGGTTTCGCCGCTGCCCTGAGCGAAACCCTTCGCCCAGACCAATCAGCAGCAGCAACGAAGCCACGCCCCAGGCGATACCGAACATCGTCAGAAACGAGCGCAGCTTATTGGCCGCAATCGAGCGGAACACCTGGGAAAAGATGTCGACGAGGGCACGCATCGCAGTGAATGGACTTCTGCTCACCCTTTCTGGTACGCAAATTTGCAGTCCCAGTTCCCTATTCTGAACCTGTTGCCGCTGACCCCGCCATCACCCTGACTGGTCAGATATCTGGTTAGACACCGCTCAGAGCGATTTCCGCGTCAGGTTCTTCATCAGGACCGGCACATCCGGGTCCGGCTCCATCCGTGGCTCTGCACCGAATGCGCGCAGAAGGTCGCCCACCACCCTGAGCGTCTCCGGCAATACGCCATCGGGATACAGCACACGCACCGACTCCGCACCGCCAAGCCTGCCGCGCACGGCCACACACCGCTCCGGACGATAGACGCAGGAGGCCAGGTCGGTGATGCTCATCGCCTCGCTCGGCGTGCAGATGATCGTCTTCGGCGGGGCCATGCGGTCGATCAGACTGAAGATCTCCAGCTTCGACTCCAGTTCGTCCGGCACAAAGTCCACGGCCACGTCCGCGTCACGAACGGCATCTTCCACCGTCCGCGCCAACTCCAGCCGCCCGGCCGCGTCGCCGAGGTCGGCAAACTCTGCCTCGGCCCGGCGCAGATTCGAGGGCATCACATCTTCGAGCACCACGTCGAATCCCGCCGCCGCACAGGCCAACGCAAAGCCGCGCCCCGCGACCCCAGCTCCGATGACAGCAATCGTGCGGACCCGTGAAGGCTGCCCGCCAGCCTCACTCACTTCTTTCCCGCAATCGCCGCGAGCACCGTATCGTAGCTCGGCTCCGCGTGCCGGATGTGGTCCGCCACCCGCTGCCGTTCGTCCTCGGTCAGCGACGGCAGCACCGCCAGAATCCTGCGCAGTGTGACAGAGATGTCGTCCACATAGTTCATCGTGCGAATGGCTTCACCGGAAAGAGGCATCGTTTCTCCTGAACATCTGAATATCAACCACTAGTCTAACTGTTCGGCACGGGCTCTGCTCGTGCTGGGCCACTCCCACTCATTCTGCGGGCTTGCCCGCCTCGCCGCTGCTTGGAGCAACATAGCCGTCGCGGTCGGTCATCTCCATCAGAGATGCCAATTTCGTCGCAAAGTCAGGATGTAATGCGTCGAGACGGTAGCGCCACGTCCAGTTTCCCGCGCCGGCCGCGGGTGTGTTCATGCGCGCTTCGCTGCCCAGGTGCAGCACGTCCTGCATGGGAAAGATGCACAGGTTCGCCACAGAGCGCGCCGCCGTGCGCATCATCGCCCACACAATCTCGCCGTCATGCTCCACGGTTTGCAGATACGTCTGCGCATTCGCTCGCTCCGTCTCGCTGGTGTCATGCTGCCACCAGCCGAGCGTTGTGTTGTTGTCGTGCGTACCCGTGTACACCACCGTGTTGGGCACAAAACGGTGCGGCAGATAGAGATGACTGCCACGATCGGAGAACCCAAACTGCAAGATCCGCATCCCCGGCATTCCGAAGTGCTCGCGCAGCTCATCGACCTCCGGCGTAATCAGTCCGAGGTCTTCCGCGATGAACGGCAGGCTGCCGAAGACCTCTTTGAGTCGCTGAAAGAGCTCATGCCCCGGTGCCTTCACCCACTGTCCATGCACCGCCGTCTCTTCCTCCGCGGGAATCGACCAGTACGCCTCGAAGCCGCGAAAGTGGTCCAGGCGAATTGAGTCATAGAGCGAAAGCGCACGGCGAATCCGCGCCACCCACCAGTCGAATCCGCGCTCTCTAAGCAGTCCCCACCGATAGAGCGGATTTCCCCATCGCTGGCCAGTCTTTGAAAAATAGTCCGGCGGTACGCCCGAGACACGCAGCGGGCGCCGCTCCTCATCCAATTCGAAGACTTCAGGGTGCGTCCACGCATCGGCGCTGTCGTAGCTTACAAAGATGGCCACATCGCCCAGCACGCGAATCTTGCGCTCCGCGCAGTAGCCGCGCAGCTCGCACCACTGTTCGTTGAAGAAGAACTGCACCGCCTGCTCGACTTCGAGCTCGCGTCCGTGCGAGTTCAGCACCGCCGTCAGCGCATCATGGTTGCGCAGCGCATGTTCCGCCGGCCACTCATTCCAACTCACATATCCATGCATGCGCCGCAGCACATTGAACATCGCATAGTCCGGCAGCCACGAGATATTGTCCTTGCAAAACTTCTGGAACCGAGCCCGCTTCTCGTCCGGTGCGCGGTCGAGAAAATTTCCCGCCGCCTCTTCCACCAGCGGCAGCTTCAGCCGAGTCGCCGCATCGAAGTCCGCTGGACCTTCATGTCCAGGCAACCCGGCTATCCTGTCCCAGGCAATCCATCCCTCTTGAGCCAGCTTCTCCAGACTGATAAAAAGCGGGTTTCCCGCAAATGCAGACAGCGCCGAGTACGGCGAGTTCCCATAGCCCGTCGGACTCAGCGGCAGCACCTGCCAAAGCCGCTGCTTTGCCGCCGCCAGAAAATCCACAAACCCATAAGCCGCAGGCCCGAAGTCGCCTACGCCGCCATACGAAGGAAGCGAAGTGACATGCAGCAAGACTCCCGATAATCGCTCCTGATTCAGCCCATCCCCGCTCATCGCTCCCCCATGCACTTGTATGATGCCAGAATTCTGCTCTGTACGCAGACGTACTCATCATTGTTGGCCAAAAGCAAAAACGCCCGAGGCCGAAGCCCCGGGCGCTTTTCCGACTACCGACTCGCCTAGCTTCCCGACGGCAGACTCGGCTGCGTCTGCGAACCCTTCGCATAGCGGATCGCGCCGCTCTTCTGATACTGCTCCATCAGGTTGCCGACATAGACGCGGAAGATTTCATCATCCTGCGCGGCAAGCAGTTGCTCGCGCGTCTTATCGAAGTTCTTCTGCACGTCCTCGGGCGTCGGCTCCTGCTTGTCCAGCACGGTCAGCACGACTCCCACGCGGCCAGCATTGATCGGCCCGGAGATAGCGCCCTTGGCCAGCGTGAACGCCGAGGCTCCCGGACCGCTCATCGCGCCCAGATCAGGAACCTGTGCATCCTTGCCAACCAGGTCGCTGGTCTTCACCGGAACGTTCATTTCGGCGGCAGCCTTACGCAGATCGCCCAGCGCCTTTGCCCGGTCTGCCAGCTTGTTCAACTGCGTGCTCAGCAGCGCGGGCACCTGCTGCTCGCGGTAATCATCAAGAATATGCTGCTTGTAGTCGGCGAAGTCAGGAGCGTGGGCAGGCTTCACGTCCACCACCTGAAACACGGCGTATCCGTCGCCGGTCGTCACCGCGGCGGGTGCTGCATCCTTGGTCGTGACGAAGGCCTGCGTCAACAGCGCGGCGCCGTCAGCCAACCCCGCAATCACACCATCCTTCCCGACGTAGTCCGTCGTCACCACGTGCAGACCACGCGACGCCGCAGCCTTGTCCAGGCCATTCTTCTTCGCGTCCGCTGCCAGCGTCGTTGCAAATCCCTGCTCCGCCGCTCCAGCCTTCTGCTGCTCCAGAACCGGCACAATCTCTGCCTTCACCTCGCTCAGCGGCTTGGTATGCGCGGTCTCCTTCTGCTCGGTCTGAATGATGTGGTAGCCAAACTGCGACCGCACCAGGTCGGAAGTCTGCCCCGGAGCAAGCGCCAGCGCGGCCTTCGCATACGCCGGATCCAAACCTGCGGCAGGCATCATCGGCAACTCGCCGCCCTGGTCTTTGCTGCCCGGGTCGTCCGAATACTTCTTCGCCAACTCGGCAAAATTGCCGCCAGCCTTGATCTGCTTCAGCACGTCCTGGGCCTTCGCCTTGGCCGTCGCGTCGGCCTTCGCGTCCGCCCCAGCGGGAACCGCAATCAAGATGTGCCGCGTCTTTACCTGGTCCTTCACCTCGTACTGGTCCAGATGCTGGTTGTAGTAGGCCTGCACCTCGGCGTCCGTCACCTGAGGCTTGCCACCGGGCAGATTCGAGGCGTCAAACGCAACGTACTCAATCTTCCGCGTCTCCGGCATCGCCGTTGCGTACCGGGCCTTGCTCTGCTCGAAGAACTTCTGCAAGTCGGCATCCGAAGGATTGATCGTCTTGGCCAGGTCGTCCGACGAGATGACGGCGTAGTCGAACTTCACCTTGGTGCCGTCAGCCATGTAAGCCTCGCGCACGGCCTTGTCGGAAACCGAAGCTCCACCGGTAATCAGCGCCTGCAACCGGCTGATCTCCATGTCGCTCTTTACCTGCGACTCGAAATCGCTGCGACTGATCTGGAACGCGCTCTGCACGAAGTTCATGTAGCCTTCGTCGCCAATGTACTTGCCGTTCGGGAAAAGGTACTGCGCAAACGGCCCGGTCTCCAACTCCTGACGGAGGTCGTCGTCGCTCACTTGCAGGTGCAGGCGGTCAGCCTCGTTCTTCAGAATGGCGCGCTGCACCAGCGCCTGTCCTGCTCGCTGCGTCACGTAGGGCATCAGGAAATCAGGCAGCCGCTGCTGCTGCAACTGCCGCGCAGCCAGTTGGTTCACGTCGGTCATTTTGATAGGCGTGCCGCTGCCGAACCGGCCAAAGAAACCCGGCTCATGCACGGTCGCAAAAACGCTCGCGTCGTTCACCTCAGCGTTGTCAAAGATTCCGGGTACCAGCGTAATCACCATCGTTATCGTCGCCAGACTGATAATGACGATGAAGACAATCTTCATGAAGCGGCTGTCTTGCTGCAGAGTACGAATCATTCTGTCTAAAAACCTTCACTTCGCGGTCGCCGCTCGCACCGGCGTGCGGACGAATGCCCGGGATTTTGCTCTGCACGGAGCAAGTCCGGCAACCGCCGGAACCCGCGCCACGCATTTTGCAGGGCAAGCTATAAGTATAAATCAGCAAAGGGCCAGGTCACACAAAGACATGCGCGCCATGAACATCCAGCGACATGGCGCCTTGCGCAAAGCCCTGCTCGCTTACCACCAGTACGGATAAGGACGGTAGTAAGGCCCGTAGTAGTACGGCGGAGGCGGATACCGCCGCTGCATCCTGGGAGTCGCTCCTACCGGAACGCCTGCTCCAAGCCTGTCCAGTTCGGCCTGCGAGACCGTCGTCAGCTCGGCAGGCTGCGTCAGGCGAAACGCAACAATGCCCTCGGAGGGCACCTGCGCCTCACCGCGCCGCGATGCCGACGAAACGCCCAGTCCAGCCACTCCGCCAACACCGGCGCCAACCGCCGCGCCCGCACCGCCCCCGGCTACCGCGCCGATCATCGCACCCACGGCCCCGAGTCCAACTGTGTTGCTGACGGTTTGCCCCGTCTTATCGATGCCATGCTGCGTCCATTCATTGGAAACCAACGGATAAGTCTGTCCGCCCAGCGTCAGCTCCGTCAACTGCAACATCAAAGCGCCACGCCCCTTGAATTCGCCGGCCCGATGAACATCCACGACTTTGCCCTGAATTGCAGCCCCACGCGGTATCGCCACCGAACCGCCTGCTACCACGTCATTCAAAACCACACCATCGAACACCGTGCCCACTGCTGTATGCTCGCTGTCCAGTTCTTCGTTGATCCGCACGCGCAGCAGTGCTCCGCTCGGAACCGTCACCGCGTCCCCGCCTCGCTGCTCCACATAAGGACGGTGCGCATACCCCCGTGGCCCATACTCAGGCTGTAGTGGAGGAGGCGCAGTGCGCGTCACCGGAGCTGAAGCAGTTGGGGGAGCTGGCGGCGCGGGCGGTTGCGCCGGAGCCGGAGCCTGCGCCGCGCCAGATGACGCCATCCTCCCATCCGATTGCAGGTTTGGATTCGTCCCCTCCTCAGCATTCGCACTCTGCGCCACCGCGGCCGGATCGACAGTCATCTCATCCACAACTTTCTTTACGTCCACAGTATTCGATACCACCTTCTCGGCCAGATCGCGCGAAGCCTCGTCCTTCACTGATCCGGTCAGAGTTACAGTCCCGTAGACAGTAGTCGATTTAATCGGCTGGTTCATCAACTCCGGCGCATTCGCCAACGCCTTAAGCACATTCGCCTCAATCTGCGCGTCCGACACGGTCCCCGGAGAACTCTGGGCGAACCCCGCTCCTGAAACCGTGAGCAGCCCAGCCATAAAGATGCTCCATAAAGCGTTGCCCTTCATACTTCTCCTCCAACCCGGCCACACGCGCGAAACCGCCGTGCGCGAAGCTCCTTGTTGATTGCAGACGCAATTTCCAGCAAAAAGTTACGGTTACGCAACCAGGTGCAACCTCACGAAAATTGGCACACGGTGCAGAATTGACCCACACTACAAATCAAAGCTATATTAGTACTGCGGGGTGGAGCAGCCCGGTAGCTCGTTGGGCTCATAACCCAAAGGTCGCAGGTTCAAATCCTGCCCCCGCAACCATTTAGGTCATCCGGCCAACCGGATTTCAACCCAATGAGGGCGCCCCAGCAGGCGCCCTTTCCGGCTATTGGGACGCATACCGAAGCGACCTTCTTTCAAGATCGGACCCGCAGGCTGTTCTGCGGTTCATTTCTTAAACCAGCCCCTGCCGCATGTGTTTTTCCACAGGCCTTCGGCTCCGAACGCCTTTTGCGCCGGCAACGCGCGGAAGAAGATTCCTCCGTGCATGGCTGGCTTTACCTGTGCTAATCTTCATCGTTCATTCATCTTGAGACAGAAAGTTGCCTCTCGTGCCGTTCAGCCGATTC
>NZ_DASUBE010000069.1:0-2974 GCF_035763405.1 Edaphobacter sp. | reverse complement strand
CGTGGACACCAACTGCGAGACGGAGAGGCCGGAAGCAAGCACCTTGCTCTTGAGTGCGTCGATGTCTCCAGCATCAATCAGCTTGTGATCGACAACCGGGACGGGGTCTTGCCAGATGAGCACTTCAGCCGGGACCTCCGGACCCAGATAGCGTGCGCGCGGCCCCATGTCACGATGCGTTAACTTGAACCACGCACGGGCAAATGCGTCGGCAAACTCATCCGGATGCTCGTAGAAGCGCCGCGATACCTTTTCATAAGCAGGATCGAAGCGCAGCGAAAGGTCAGTGGTCAACATGGAAGGTGCGAGACGCTTCGACGGATCGTGCGCATCCTGTACCGTGCCCGCGCCGGCGTCGCCCTTCGGCTTCCACTGGTACGCGCCAGCAGGGCTCTTGGTCAGCTCCCACTCGTAGCCGAACAGGTTCTCAAAGAAGTAGTTGCTCCACTTCGTGGGGGTATTGCTCCAGATGACCTCGATGCCGCTGCCGATGGCATCGCCGCCTTTGCCTGTCTTGAAGTCGCTCTTCCAACCGAGACCCATCTGCTCGATGCCTGCGGCCTCGGGCGGCGCGCCCACATGCGACGCTGGACCGGCCCCGTGCGTCTTGCCAAACGTGTGGCCGCCTGCAATCAGCGCGACCGTCTCTTCGTCGTTCATGGCCATCCGGCGGAAGGTCTCGCGAATATCAACAGCCGCCGCGAGTGGGTCCGGTTTACCGTTCGGGCCTTCCGGGTTGACGTAGATCAGGCCCATCTGCACAGCAGCGAGCGGATTTTCAAGATCTCGTTCGCCGGTATAGCGTTTGTCGCCCAGCCAAGTCGTCTCCGATCCCCAATAGACGGCCTCATCCGGCTCCCAGACGTCAGCGCGCCCGCCGCCGAAGCCAAATGTCTTGAAGCCCATCGACTCCAGAGCAACGTTGCCCGCAAGAACAATCAGATCGGCCCATGAGAGCTTCTTGCCATACTTCTGCTTGACTGGCCACAGCAACCGGCGCGCCTTGTCGAGACCAACGTTGTCTGGCCAACTATTCAGGGGCGCGAATCGTTGCTGGCCTGCTCCCGCTCCACCACGTCCATCGCCGATACGATAGGTGCCCGCGCTATGCCACGCCATGCGCACAAAAAGCGGCCCGTAATGACCAAAATCCGCAGGCCACCAATCCTGCGAGTCCGTCATCAGCGCCACCAGGTCCTTCTTGGCGGCTGCCAGATCGAGGCTCTTGAACTCTTCGGCATAGTTGAAGTTCTCGTCCATGGGGTCGGACTGGTGCGAGTTCAGACGTAGAATGTTCAGGTTCAACTGCTCTGGCCACCAGTCGCGGTTGGAGGGTCCGCTGCCTGCTGCTTGATGGAATGGGCACTTCGCTTCGGCTGACATAACTATTTTTCCCTTCGCTGTATCAATAAGAATCAAGCCCGGACTGTATCCCGGGTGCCTGTCCGTCGTTATCTGCTGTGTCGCTATCTGCTGCGCAGTAAGACATGCGCAACCTTTCTTGGGTTGTCCGACCTAACGAATGTAGCACCATGCAGACAGATAGTTCCAATATATAATTCGCATAATAAGTATAGGTTACGCCTATGGAACTTCATCAATTGCGATACGTCTGCGCCATCGCGGAAACGGGCAGTTTTAGCCGCGCCGCGGAACGCTGTCAGGTGGCCCAACCCTCACTCTCACAGCAGGTGCTGAAACTTGAGGAAGACCTCGGCGCACGGCTCTTCGACCGCCTGGGCCGCAGTATTCGTCTGACAGAGGCGGGGCGAACGTTTTTGCCCCACGCCCGCTCAGTTCTCAACCAGATCGAAGCGGCGCGCTCCAGCGTGGTCGATCATCATGCCGACAATCGAGGAAGTGTGGCGGTGGGCGTCATTCCGACCGTCGCGCCCTATCTCATGCCTCGCTACACGGCGAGTTTTGCGAAACAGTATCCCGAGGCGAAGCTGCGCATTGTTGAAGAAACGACGCCTGTCCTGGTCGAAGCACTGCGTGACTTGACGATCGATCTTGCGATCCTCGCGCTCCCCCTTCGGCACAAAGACCTGGAGTGGTTTCCCCTGCGGACCGAACCTCTGTTTGCCGCGTTGCCCAAAGGTCATCCTCGTGCAGGCGTCAAACTGCTGGGCCTCAAGGACCTCCGTGGCGAGACCTTCGTGATGCTGCGCGATGGACACTGCTTCCGCGACCTCAGCATCTCAGCCTGCACCCATGCCCGCGTCACACCGCGCATCGCGTTCGAGAGCGATCAATTCAGCAGCCTCTTCGGAATGGTTGCCGCCGGTGTCGGCGTTTCGCTTGTTCCCGAAATGGCGATTGACCGCAGCGCCGGCTGCCGCTACGTCCGCCTCAGCGATGCGCGCGCCACACGCACCATCGTTGCAGCCGTTTTGCGCGGGCGCAGTTTCAACCGTGTTCAGCAGGCATTCCTCGCAGGGATCAAGCGCCAGAAGTAGCAGAATTTGATTAAACAAAGAGCCCCATCCAATAAGGATGGGGCTCTTGAAATTATGCCGGCGATCACCTAATCTCCCACACACTTACGCGTGCAGTACCATCGGCCCAACGAGGCTTAACTTCCGTGTTCGGGATGGGAACGGGTGTGACCCTCGCGGTAAACTCACCGGCAAACTTGAGAATCTCGCTCGCGCGATCTTCCACAACTGAATAGATTGAGCAGACATTTACCAAAAACGTATTAGTTATATCTCGTATAACTACAAAGCTTGTATTGAATGACTCTTAGAACAGTGGACTTCACTGCGCAGAGTAAATTCTATGGACAAGCCGAACGGGCGATTAGTACTGGTAAGCTACATGCATTACTGCACTTCAACCTCCAGCCTATCAACCAGGTGGTCTTCCTGGGCCCTTCATTTCCCTTTTGGGTTGGGAGATCTCATCTTAGAGCGTGCTTCCCGCTTATATGCATTCAGCGGTTATCACAACCGAACTTCGCTACCCAGCCGTG
>NZ_DASUBE010000068.1:0-5265 GCF_035763405.1 Edaphobacter sp. | reverse complement strand
GTTCGAGAAGATGCGGTTCAGGTCGTTGACGCCGGAGGTGAGCAGCGTCATTTCGCCGAGACCGGTGTGGACCTTCATCAACTGGTCGCTGACCGCGCCAAAGGACTCCGTCAGGCGTGTCTGGAGCGTCGATTGCAGCTTTTCATCGACGGTGGCGCGCATCTGTTCGAGTTTCTCCGCGTTGCTCTGATTGATTTGGTTGAGGCGTTCTTCGACGGCGGTGCGAAGCTGGTTCTGATGGGTTGTGTTGGCGGTCATCAGGTCGGTCAACTTCGTGTTGAGCGACTCCCGCACATCGTTCTGGCTGCGCGTCGTCTCGGAGGTGAAGCTGGTCAGCCGCTGCGTGAGCGCGTCAAGTTGTTGCTGAATGGAGCCGCGAAGCTGGTCGCCTGAAGTCTTATTGTCCTCGCGGAAGCTGGTGAGTCCGTGTTGCAGCGTTGTGCCAAGCGTAGCGATGCTGCCGGTGGTCTCGGTGCGAAGCGTGGCGAAGTTGGCTGCGCTGGCTTCGCGGCTGCGCTGGGCTTCATCTGCGATGTCAGTGCGCATCTGCGCAAAGGCACTGCGCGCCTGCTCGTCTGACGCCTGTGCACGGGCATCGAGCCGCATGAGCTGGTCGGGCAACTGCGCCAGACGCGGGTCCTGCTCCGGCATCGGCGGTTTGCGGACGAGCAGGATGATGAGGGCGATAAGGATGACGATCTGGAGCGCAATCAGGGCGATGAGCATTTCGACTTTCCTTCGCCCATCAGCGTATCACTCCCGGCTGTGCAAGGAGGAGGCCAATAGGCGGTCGGCCACGGCGGCAGCCTCGACGGCAGGGCGGACGTCGTGGACGCGGAGGATGTGTGCGCCGTTGAGGATGGCGATGGTGTTGGCAGCGAGTGTGACGCTCAGGCGGTCTCCTGACGACAGACTTCCGGGGAGCGCGTAGACGAGGAAGCTCTTGCGGGAGACTCCCGCCAGGATGGGCTGGTTGAGCTGGAGTAGCTGGTCCAGATGCGCCAGCAGCGGATAGTTTTCGTCGAGCCGCTTGCCGAAGCCGAAGCCGGGGTCGAGGACGATTTTGTCGCGCGGGATGCCGGCGACGAGCGCGGCATCGAGGCGATCCTGGAGGCCAGCGAGGACGAGCGGGACGACGTCGTCGGCAGCGAGCGGCGGCTGGTTGCGCCAGTCCTGCGGGCGGCCTCGGGTGTGCATCAGGATGACTCCGCAGCCCGTTCTCGCGCAGGTGCTGGACATCGCCGGGTCCCACTGGTGGCCGCTGACGTCGTTGACGATTTCGACCCCGGCTGCGAGGGCGTGTCCGGCAGTGCTGGCGTGGAAGGTATCGACGGAGAGGATGGCTTCGGGGTGTGCTTTCGCGAGCGATTCGATGACCGGCAGGATGCGCGCCTGCTCTTCGTCGGGTGTGAGCGGTGTGGCGTTGGGGCGGGTGGATTCGCCACCGATGTCGAGAATGTCGGCTCCTTCATCAAGCATCTGGAGCGCGTGTGCGATGGCGCGGTCGGGCGCTGTCTCGGGCGAGTAGAAGTGGCCGCCGTCAGAGAAGCTGTCGGGCGTGACGTTGAGGATGCCCATGATGCGCGTCCGCTCGCCCAGCGCAAGGCGGCGGGTGCGGAGATGCCAGTCGAACTGCGGGCGTCGCGCGAAGGACATGGAAGAACAGTGTAGGACAGATGCGGGATTGGAGCAGGAACCGCAGCTTCTATCTCTGGTCTTCCGCCTGGTATGCGGACATACCGCCCAGTATTTGCCATCCTCCGGGCGTTCTGAGCCATGTGTGTGTGATGCGGCTGGTCCGGGGCCTGCCATTCCCGCTCTTATCTGCCCAGACGGCGGTCAGCATGTAGTAGGTCACGACGATGTTGCCGTTTGCGAGGCTTCCCTCGGGTTGAAGTGAATAGGATTTAAGTCGCACGCCTTTCGCGGCGTACTGTTCGAGCCAGTCGGCGATGTGGTCTTCTCGCTCAGGTTTTGCATTGACGTAGGGCCAGCCCACGAAATCTTTATGCCACAACGCTCGATAGCCGGCCAGATCGACTGCCTTCACATCTTCCCAGTAGGAGTGCTCCAGTTTCCAGACAGCGGCTTCGCTGGAAGATTGTTGGGCAAGAGCAACTCCGGCCGAGAGCGTCAGCAGGAGTGCGATACACATCGCTCTCATGTTCAAGGTCTCCATCCTCTCAAGTCCGCTCAGAATGAGCCGGTCGATTGATGCATTGTTTGCCGGCAAAGTATACGCGTTGTCCGCGCCCCCTCAGTAAATATGGGGCGGCTGGGATGCTAGACTGCGCGGATGAAGAGGTTTGCGGTCTGCTGCGCTTTAATTTTGTCGATTGGAACGACGTGCCTTCCTGCCAATGCAAGGGTCCGTCATAAACGGCACAAGCCGAAGCCGCTGAAGGTGCAGGTTGCGACGCTGCTGAAGGACCCGGCGGTTTCGCGGGCGCACTGGGGCATCTACGTGACCCGGATGGACGGCAAACCCATCTATGCGATGAATGAGGCACAGCTTTTTCAGCCTGCCTCAAATAACAAGATGTTCACGACGGCGACGGCACTGGCCCTGCTGGGGCCGGAGACGACTTACGAGACGAAGATCGTCGGCCAAGGCGTGTTTGACGGCCACGCGAAGCTGAGGGGCAATGTCGTGCTGGTCGGCGCGGGCGATGCGAACCTTTCGGGTCGCACGTTGCCGTATGTCGAGCCGGTCGATCGACCGAATCCCGCTCCGCCTGCGCCAGACCCGCTGCGGTATCTGGCGCAGATGGCTGACCAGGTAGCTGCCACGGGGCTGAAGGTGGTCAACGGTGACATTGTGGGCGACGACACGCTCTTCCCGTGGGAGCCTTACGCCGAGGACTGGACGATCGACGATGCGGTGTGGGGCTATGGCGCGCCGGTCTCGGCGTTGACGATCAACGACAACCAGATCAAAGTGACCGTAACACCGGGTGCGTCTGTAGGGGCGCAGGCAACGTTTTCGCTCTTACCTGCCATTTCCTACTACAAGATCGTGTCGGACATACAGACGGTTGGGGCAAACGGGCCGACGTCAATCTTCTATGAGCGGCTGCCCGGATCGAAGGACCTTCGCATCTACGGCACCATTGCACTGAACGCTTCGCCTGATGTGGAAGAGATTGCGATTGATGATCCGGCAGAGTACGCGGCTGTGGCGTTGAAGGCGATGCTGGACGCGCGCGGGATCGAAGTGACGGGCAGGGCACGTGCGGAGCACAGGCTCCCGACCGACACGCAGGGCCTTCTGGCGGTATCTTCGCAGCCCGTCGCTGATCTCACCCAGCGAGCGGCGGCCGCAGCCGCGAACCCGGCGGAAAAACTGCTCGCCTCGCACACCTCGCCGCCGCTGGAAGAAAATCTCGTCGTGACGAACAAGGTGAGCCAGAACCTTCATGCGGAGTTGTTTTTGCATCATCTCGGTATCGCGGTGCTGGGCGACGGCTCTACGGCCAGTGGGGCGCGCGTGGTGCGGGCGTTTCTGACCGGAAGGGTGGGGATCGATCCCGACGATTTTATCTTTTTCGATGGTTCCGGCTTGAGCGGGCATGATCTCGTGACGCCTCGGGCCGCGGCGAAGCTGTTGCAGTATGCGACGACGCAGCCGTGGTTTGCGGACTGGAAGCGTTCGCTGCCGATCGGCGGCGAGGACGGCACGCTGGCGGAGCGGTTTCCGAAGCTTCCGATCAAGGACCACCTCTTCGCCAAGACGGGCACGCTGGGCGAGGCGCGCGCGCTGAGCGGCTATCTGGAGTGCGCCAGCGGCAAGACGGTCATCTTCTCCGTCATGGTCGACAACCACACGCCGCGCACCCACGCCGATCGCGACACGATGGACAAGATCGTCGCGGCCATTGCCGAGACGAATTAGCTCGTGCAGGTTGTGGATGCGACAATGGAAGAGATGAGAGTTTTTGTTCGTCTGGCCGCGCTTGCGGCGTTTGCCATGCTGACGGCGGGATGCAAGCACGCGGCTCCGCCGACTCCGCTGGACCAGTTGAATGCGCAGCAGATGAGCGGGCACGCGGTGTTTCAGGCGCGCTGCGCCACCTGCCACGCTGACCGCACCGATGCCAAGCTGCACGGGCCGCCGCTGTTGGGCGTCTTCAAAAAGCCATATCTGCCCAGCGGCGCTCCGGCTAATGACGACCGCGTGACTGACACCATCCTGCACGGGCACGGCCTGATGCCCGCGATGGGCAACACCATGGACCAGCAGGACGTGAACGACGTGCTGGCTTATCTGCATACTCTGTGAATTGCTGACTCTATGACTGCCGAAACCAAACCGAACGTGCGAGGACAGATGCTGCCGGGAATCGCCGGCATCTGTATGTTCATGATCTTTATGACCATGCTGAATGCCTATGCGGCGCTGCATGGATCATTCGGCAATGGAACGACGAAGTACGCCGTGCTTGCAATCTGTACGCTGCTGGCCGTGGGCATTTTTGGTCTGCTGCGGCTCAAAAAGTGGGGCTGGGCGCTGGTGACGGCGGGGTGCCTTCTGCTGAGCGTCGGCGACTTCTTCTACTTTGAGCGCACGCATGCGGGATTTTTTCTGGTACGCGGGCTGTTCGACCTGCTCTTCTTCCTCTATCTGGCGCGCACCGAAGTGCGGGAACGGCTGCTGTAGTCCGGCGGCCTGCCCCGGTACAATAAAGAGGATGACCCCGACCGCCGAGCTGGTGCAGATCGACCTGGCCCCGAAGAAGCCCGCCCCCAAGCCTGCATGGCTGAAGGCGAAGGCGCCGATGGGCGAGACCTTCCACGCGCTCAAAACAATGGCGCGCGAGCTGGAGTTGCATACCGTCTGCGAGAGCGCCCACTGCCCCAACATCGGCGAGTGCTGGAACCAGAAGGCCGCCACCTTCATGATGCTGGGTAATCTCTGCACCAGGCGCTGCGGCTTCTGCGCTGTGCCGAAGGGCAAACCCGAGCCGATTGACTTTGACGAACCCCGCCGCGTGGCTTATGCCGTCGCGCAGCTTGGCCTTAACCACGCCGTCGTCACCAGCGTGAACCGCGACGACGATAATCTTGGCGCGGCGCGCGCGTTTGTTATGGTCATCGAGGAGATTCGCAAGCAGGCCCCCGGGTGCCGCGTCGAGGTGCTGACGCCGGACTTTCAGGGGGTGGAAGAGTCTCTGCGCATGGTCCTCGCCGCGCAGCCTGAGATTCTGAACCACAACATCGAGACGGTGCCGCGGCTCTACCGTATTGCCAAGTCGGGCGGTCGCTACG